>JABDQW010000254.1 GCA_013042055.1 Gammaproteobacteria bacterium
TACTGGATCAAGAGCTCGACCGAAAAAGTCCGTTACATCGCCGATAGCTATCATCTGCTGAGCAGTTCCAATTATATGGCTGCAATGGAAGAACTCCGCCACATTGAGAACCAAATGAGCCTCGAACTGGCTACGGATGCTGTCGATGCGAACATACTGGGTCAATTAACGGAAACGCGGGAAATTTACCGATGCCAGGACTCCGCCTACATTGCGCAACAGAAAATCAGCTCAGGACAGGAACTTGGCAGCCGCTTCAGTGATAACAGGTTTGACTACCTTGAGCGTAAACTACGGCGAGAAATTTCTGCTACCGGGCTAAGCGAAGATACGTTTTGTATCACCAGCGAACAGCAGATTGTCAATATAAGGGCTTTGCTAAGAACGTTACGACAAATTGTGCAACTGCATAACGTTGCCCGTGATGAGTGGCTGCTCGAACTGGAGACTCGGGAAAGCAGGCAGTTCTCTGTATTCATCATTCTGATGATCGTCTTCTTGTATGCCGGGTTTCAGACAACCCGGCGCGGCCTAAGGAAAATTGAGGCCGATAAGGTGCTGCACAAGCGAGCTAAAGAAAAATTGAACGTCAGCGAAAGCAAATTCAATGCGATTACCAACCAGGCAACCGAGGGTATTTCAGTAGCCGACCCTGAAGGTAATTACACATTTGTAAATCCCGCATTTTGCGACATGATCGGGTATTCTGAAGAAGAGCTGCTGAAAATGACGGTCTTCGATGTCAAAGCACCTGAGCAGGATACATCCTCATTTCAGCGATCCAAAACAAGTGAAGAAGGTCTGCCGATCGATGTGCTATTGCAGCGAAAAGACGGTTCCGTGTTTGTTGCTGAAGTCATCGGAAAAATGATTGAAATCGATGGCCAGCCTCAGGTATTGGGTACCGTTCGTGATATCGACGAGCAGATAAAAGTCGAGGAACATATACGTAAGTTATCGATGGCGATCGAACAAAGTCCTGTATCTGTCGTGATTAGTGACACGGACGGTAACATTGAATTCGTCAACAAGGCATTCGAGAGTATTACAGGTTACACTGCAACAGAAGCAAACGGAATGAATCTATTGCATCTGCACGCCGATGAGACCGCAGAAGGCCGAGATAATCAGATTTGGCAGATACTGTGCAGCGGTAAAGAATGGCAGGGTGAGTTAAAGAGCCGTAAAAAGAGCGGCAAAACCTTCTGGGAGTACTGCCATTTCGCACCGGTAAACAGTGACACGGGTAATATCAGCCACTACTTGGCAGTTAAAGAAGATATCACTATACGCAAACAGCAGGAAATGCAGATCCTGCAACAGGCGCATTTTGATTCACTGACGGGGTTGCCCAATCGCTTTCTGTCGCTGGACCGGTTATCTCAGTTGTTGAGTGAAGCGGAACGCAATGATGAGAAAGTTGCTGTCTTGTTTATGGATCTGGATGATTTCAAGAAGATTAATGACACGCTCGGACATGAAACCGGAGACAAGCTGCTGGTCGAAGCAGCGGCGCGAATTCACCACGCACTTCGCAGTGGCGATACCGTAGGTCGACTCGGCGGCGACGAATTTCTGGTATTGCTCGGCGGCCTCGAAGATGCGATCGATGCGCGCCCGATAACGGAGAAACTGCTGGCTGCGTTCAAGGAGACGTTCAGAATCGACGGCCGCGAGCTGATCCAGTCAACCAGCATCGGTGTTGCAATCTACCCTGATGATGGTAACAACGCATCTGAATTACTGCGCAAAGCCGACTCTGCCATGTATCATGCCAAAGAACTGAAACGGAACACGTATTCGTTCTTTACCGAAGCGATGAACCGGGACGTGTCACGCCGGCTTGCTCTGGAGGAGCAGATGCATGGTGCACTCGGACGTGGTGAATTCGAAGTGCACTACCAGCCCAAAATTGAAATTGCAAGTCGACGAGTCATCGGTTCGGAGGCATTGTTAAGATGGAAAAATCCTGCGCTGGGAAATGTGTCACCTGTCGAGTTCATCCCTATCGCAGAGCAAACGGGTTTAATCGTCCCGATCGGACGCTTTGTCCTTGCTGAGGCATTGGCAAACACAGCCCTGTGGCAACAGAATTATGATGCCGGTTTTCGTATCGCGGTAAATTTATCACCGATCCAGTTTCGAGACGCACAGATGGCTAGCTACATAGACGATGCAATGCAAAAGCACAAGCTCACTCGCGGCAGCCTGGAACTGGAAATCACCGAAGGCGTCTTGCTGGCCGGGCACAGCTTTATCGACGAAAGGCTGGCCGAATTGAAAGCTATTGGTGTCACTATCGCCATGGATGATTTTGGTACGGGCTATTCTTCAATGAGCTATTTGCGCAAATATCCGTTCGACGTACTTAAAATCGACCGTAGCTTTATCAGTGATATAACGGTTGATCAGGCGGACCGGGAGCTGATAAACGCAACAATCGCAATGGCTCACGGTCTTAATCTCAAAGTGGTAGCAGAAGGCGTCGAAACCGACGGGCAGCTGAAATACCTGAAAGAGCAGGGCTGTGACTGTTCTCAGGGTTATTTATTCAGTAAACCTTTATCAGCAGATGAGCTAACCGATGTGTTCGATTCCGATGTACGCTTGGCGCGGCGTAACTGACAAGAAGGATTTTAAGAGTACGGGTGCGCGGGTTGGATTAACGTTAGTCAAATGGCATTTACTTAACCAATAGGAATATTGAAACCGTATAATCGCCAACGGTAGCGCGGCGGTCAATTAAATCCTTGCGTAACCCTCTAATAAGCTGCGTCATGATCACAGAGGTGCACAGACCGAATGCTCATGTGCAGGAGCGGCTTCAGCTGCGCACGTTTAGCTCGACAGATATTCGCGGTTGAAGCCGCTCCTTGTATCTACGGCTTACACGTTTCGCTCACAATAACCTGCAGCTTTTGACTTTGTTTTGTGTTTGTTCCCCGTCTGGCATGCGCCCGTCAGATCGCGTCAGTCGGATATGGACGTGGGGTTTATGATGGTGATACACCCGAATGTCCACATGAGGCTCAACCGCTGTGACTGACAGCGTCAACAGTGCCCGCTCCGGTGCATGGAACCAGATGGTGTTATCCTCTATTTTACTGATCAGCAGTCGGGTCGGCGTCTGATTTCCACGGAAGGTCGACAAAAACGTCAAACGCAACTCGTCGTCCGACCGCCAGAAACGCCAGTGGTGATCTGAAACTTTTAGCTCAGCCACACCTGCGATCACGTTTTTATCGCAGGTATGAAAATGGATAGCATAGTCCACAGGCCCGACAGGCGTCTCAATAGCACGCCCATCCCAGGCGCCAGGCAGCGTGTTAAAGAACCTGTCCATCAATTGATTAGAAAGCAGAGTGGTTGAATCAGACGCATAAGCGATCCCACTGAATAAAACCAGTAGACATTGAGCGATTATTCGAAGTGCGGACATAAATTCCTACCATGTCATTGCTACCTTACTTAGTCGTCATCCCGGCGTGTTTGAAGCCGGGATCCAGTGACTTAAGACGCTGGATGCCTGTTCCTGCCTACAGCATGCAGGGATGACGTTCCTAGGCAGGCAAGGCGTACATTATATGGATATAAACACGCATCATTAGGTGGGACGGCAATGCCTGCCATTTATATTAAATTTGACATCAATTGACTAATCGGTGTTCCTGTTTTCATTTAACATAAACGAGTCGGATTTTCCAAAAAAGGTGTTTTCGAATGCGGGATGTTATCCGGGTGTTAATTCTCGGAACTGGACAGATGGGAAGCGGGATTGCGCGTGTGGTATTGGAAAAACAGGGGCTCCAGCTTGTTGGCGCCTATGCAAGAAGGGCAGAGCGTGCCGGTATGGATCTGGGACAGGCGATTGCGCTTGGTCATGATCTTGGCATCCCTGTCGGTGGCAATCTGTCGAGCGTGACCGAGCAGGCACGGCCCCATGTGGCGATTCAGGCGACCTGCTCAAGACTGAATGATGCCATCGATGAGATCACCGTACTGGTCAAGCGCGGTATTCACGTGATCTCCATCGCTGAGGAAATGGCCTATCCCTCCGCGGAAGCGCCCTTGCTGGCCGAGGAACTGCATCGATTGGCTATCGACCACGCCGTATCGGTACTTGGTACCGGGATCAACCCCGGCTTTATGCTCGATTTGCTCGTCATCACGCTCTCGGGGGTGTGTTCCGACGTGCGAACCATTACGGCCAGGCGCGTCAACGATCTTTCGCCTTACGGTCCAACAGTGCTCGAGAACCAGGGCGTCGGACTGACGCCGGCGGCGTTCGAACAAGGTCTAAACGATGGCACTGTGGTGGGTCACATCGGTTTTGTTCAATCGATTCGGATGATCGCTTCAGCGCTTGGCTGGGAACTCGACCACATCGAGCAAACGCGCGCACCGATTGTTTCGCAAATAGCTCGGGAAACTCCGGCTATACTTATTGAACCGGGGCAAGTCGCCGGTTGTTTACATACCGCAACGGCGTACCGGCATGATAAGGCGGTGATCACACTTGTGCATCCGCAACAGGTCGATCCGCAGCTGGATGGACTCGAGACCGGCGACAGCATTGAGATCATAGGGACTCCTGGCGTACGCTTAGCGGGTACGCCGGAGATACCAGGAGGTCAGGGCACGGCAGCACTGGCCGTCAACATGATTCCGCGCGTGTTAAATGCGACTCCCGGTCTCTATTCGATGGCGGATTTGCCGGTGCCTGCCGCAATGCTGGGTGATGCACGCAAACTTGTCCGTTGACATGCGGGTTAATATAGGTCGATCGCCATGACAGAATTGATTGAGAAAGGCTCCTGGGTCGAGATCCACAAGGTCGTCCTCAAGGCAAGTGATCGCGCACCACAGGTACCGGAAGACACACGAGAGGTGCCGCTGGAGATGCGCGTCAAGGGCTTTCTGTTAGCACACGCCGCCATCGGTGACGATGTCGAAATCGAGACACGGAGTGGCCGTCATCTGAGCGGCAGACTGGCAGAAGTGAATCCTACTTATTCACATAGTTTTGGTGCCCCCATCCCAGAACTTTCGTCGATCGGTCGCGAGGTGCGCGCCTTGCTGCGTATTAGAGGATAACCGTGATGACAGCAAAGAGTTACGCCGCCATCATGGATCAACGTGCAAAAATCATGCGTGCGTCCGTCGATATCGATTATGAACAATATACGACCGGCAAGCTGGCATTCGATTACGAACGCTTGATGACCGATACCGGCTATGGTGTGGAAACAGCTTGTGCTGTACAGAAGCGCACCAGTGTTGGGGACACGCCGTTGGTGGAACTGAAAAATATCACTGAACTGGCGCGCTGCGTGTCCAGCTCGGGAAAGGGCGCACGCATATTCGTCAAGGATGAAGCGGCCAATCCTTCCGGTTCATTCAAAGACCGGCGCGCGTCCTTGTCGGTGCATGAAGCCAGCAAGCGTGGCTATGCTGGCGTGTCAGCCGCGACCAGTGGTAATTACGGTGCGGCGGTTGCCTCGCAGGCGGCGAAAGCGGGACTGCGTTGCATCATCGTCCAGGAGGCTTTTGACAGTAAAGGTATCGCGCAACCAGAGATCGCGGAAAAGACGCGTGCTTGCGAAGCCTACGGTGCCGAGGTCTTGCGCCTTTCGGTGGGACCGGAGCTGTTTTACATGTTTTTGCGTGTCCTCAAAGACACAGGCTATTTCAATGCCTCGCTGTATACGCCGTATTCGGTTTTGGGTATCGAAACGCTGGGTTACGAAATTGCATTACAAGTGCGAGAAATAGCAGGCGCGTTTCCCGATGTCGTCATCGCCACCCATGCCGGTGGCGGAAATCTGACCGGTACGGCACGCGGGCTGCGTAAAGCGGGGGCAGTCATTACCGAGGTAATAGCGGCCAGTGTCGATCTATCCGGTTTGCATATGGCCTCGGATCATGATTTTAACCGCAAGTCGTTTACCACTGGTCATACCGGTTTCTCGATGCCGTTTACCACCTGGCCCGACAGAGCGGATGTGCCCCGTAATGCTGCACGCGCCTTGCGTTACATGGATCGTTTTGTGACCGTCACACAGGGTGAAGTGTTTTACACGACACAGTTGCTTGCGGAACTGGAGGGACTGGAGCGCGGCCCTGCCGGCAATACCTCGCTCGCGGCTGCTTTTGTGATTGCGCAGGAACTCGATCAGGAGCAAATTGTCGTGGTGCAGGAAACCGAATATACCGGCGCCGGCAAACACCCGCTGGCACAGCTCAACCTGGCCAGGCGGATGGGCATCGAAGTCAGGCGTGGCGATCCGCGTGACAGCCAACCTGGCCAAAGCATCGTCATTCCCGGCCACCCCTCGCAGCTGGCGGTTGTCGATATCGACCTCGAAGGTGTGCGTCGTTCCTATTTGCAGAATGCGATTCAACGGCTTCCGCAAGGTGAGCGCCTCTTGGATATCGATCTCGCCTTTCTCGCGGAAGAGACCCGACTCAGTCAAACCCATGTGCAGGAGATCCTGAATGAGCTCACTGGAAAGACCCGATGATTTTGAAAGCCGCCGCGTGCACTTGAGGTCGATGTCAGATGAAGCCTTGCATGCCTATTTCTGGGATCTCGTCGAGCGCATCGTCGCACCGTTGATCGAAGAGGCGCGTACACATACCTCACCCGCGATTGAACGCTCGGTGCTGTCACGCATGGGCTTTAGCAGTATCGAGTCCAGGCAGCTCGTTGATCAAATGCACAATCACGGCTTGCTTGGCCACGGTGCGGGACACCTGGTGCTTCAA
>JABDQW010000258.1 GCA_013042055.1 Gammaproteobacteria bacterium
GGCGTTCTTTCCCAGCCTGATTGCGATTGAAATGGACAAGTTCGTCAGAAGATCGAAGGGCCGACTTGGGATTCCCTCTCTGGCCATCCCCAAGAGGCTCCTGTCTTCGCTTTTCTCAAAGTAAGAAATAGGCTACTGGAGTCATCGAGATCCCAGCCTCTTCGAGCGAGCATGTGTGGTAATCACACCGCTGCTCGCTCCAGCTTGAGTATAAGTAGAATGGACGCAAAAGAATGGACGCAAATGCCGCTCACAATCGGTGCCGCGTTTGATCAAACATTCCGACGAAACTTCATTGAGCAAATTACGCGTCATTACCCCAAAACAGATTCTCAATTGCTATACTCAAAGTAAATAGATAACTCTAATTTTCTAATGTATTAGTTTTTATCGAGGTGAATAATGTACATCCTAGCTGAAGTAATCTGGTGGCTACTGCTGGTATTCGGTTGCTCAGTAGCAGTCCTGGGAATTGTACTAGTCTTCAAGAGTATTCCCAATAAGGCTATCGATGGTCTGAGCAAAGCCAACGAAGAGCCGGTAGATTCGGTAGAAATGGCTGAGGAATTTGGGACTCTTGCAGAAGAGAAATATTAAGATATTGGGCGAACCCCAGAGGTGAAACTCTTACCTGATTTTTTTCTCTGACCCCGATATTTTAATCACAATCAAGCCTCTGAAGTCCCAGGCGCTCGATCCGCGTCGTCGGGCCGAGGCGCAGTCACGTGCAGCCGCTGCCGAGTCTACATACATGCGGCAGAGCAAAACGTCAAATCCACTTTAGCTGAAGTAAAACTGGCCAAAAAAGAACGGGCACGGCTCCAGCCCTAGTATGAAAAGGGACACGTTTCTCAAGGTCAACTGTACCAGGCAGCAGTGTTGGTACGGACCACAGAGCCGCAAACCGGTCGGCGAAATTCTTTGTTGATGTTGCCAGCTATGATCTCGAGGAAGCCCGTACCGCATCGAGCTTTACCGTGGTCAACAGTCAACCCAACCCCAAGGAAGACGGAATGATAGGCGAATATTTGCCAGCTAATGGTCACGCAACCGGAGCCACGTTTAACACCGGGACAGCCTGCTGCGCAAATTTTACCAACGGTATCGCCATTGCAGAACTAGCCCGCATTTCTCACCAGGCGGCGTAGGATACTGGTAAGGCATTGGTCCCTCTGAAGAAAACCTGGATGATCAAAATACAGTGTGTATTTGAAGCATGCCTATCACGGTTCAGGCTAGTCTTCGAGTCCGTAAGCTTGCTCTTCACTCAAACCGTAGCTATGGCTACGCTTTTCGCTCCAGAGCGGCGCTTACGAACACGAATCCGGCGCCTGCTCTCGTGATCCTGGTGAGAAATGCGGGCTAGCGCACTGTGCCGAAGCCCTTATCCCCGGTGTGTGGTGGCACAGGCAAACCGGCAATACGCATGCCCTGTGTCACCGGCCCACTTGGAAACAGGTGCCACAGGTATTTGCGACCACCGTGACCGGCAAATACCTCATTGAGCATATCCTCGAGATCGCGCCCTTTTTCTGCGTCTCCAAACTCCAAAAAATAGTCACGCAGACATTCGATCACGCCCAGGTGTTCATTGGTGAGAACGATGCCCTCTTTAACGGCCATTTCACGCAAGTGCGTTTCGCCCAAGTCATCCAGCACCTGCTTGCGATAGGTACGCTCCTGACTGTCGATATTGGTATCGACACTCCTGTCGGCCATCCAGTCAACCAGGTTCTTTCTCTGTTCTAAAGTCAGTGTCGTGGTCATATTATTATCTCCTGTGGGACTATTTGATTGTAACAAATGATGCCAGTAAACAGTTCATCGCGGCGGCATTGCCTGAGCCTGCCCGAGTTTCAGCCAGATTGACTAGCTAATCACCGGCTGTATTGCTGTAGCTCTCCTACTCATGTATACCCTTACCAGACGGCAACGATTCGACTTCCTGTGATGCCAGTTCAAGGTCATAGTCTATACGATAATCCTTGAGCGCAAAACTCGTGGTGCCGGCAAAGCCACGAAGGTAACTGCCAACAATTATAGACACCCACAAATTAATTGACATCGGCTTGTCAAGTTCGTAGTGTTTAACGAACTGACGCTATGGGCAGCACCATGCCTAGAGCAAGGAAGACACTGGTGTCACTCGATACTACCTCATACTGTCACTGCACCTTACGCTGCGTGCGCCGCGCCTGGGAGACACTCGGTCAACGCTGGGTGCAGGGCATCAGTCAGTGTGAGCGGCTATTTTCCAGCGGCTAGCTCACAACTTGATTCACAATCCGAACGTTTAGAAAATGACGTCAGTCATAGTGGCGTACTATTACCCTCAACTGGAAAAGCGATGGTGCTGCCGATTAAAACACAATAGATAGATCATCAAAGCAAAGAAAAACCGTGCTGATCTCGTCGTGTAACTCCCAAACATGTCAGTCCTGTTCGACAATGTCTTTCTTTATTAATGGCTGTCTATATTCGTCGTTAGTCTATATTCGTCGTCTATATTCGTCATTCGTCTTGTGCCGCAAGGCACATGGATCGGATGCTTGCAGTGTAACCACACCTATAGCGCGGCATCCGGGAGCTATTGCGGTACAAAAGGACCGGCTGTTCATTGTATTAGCCAAGTACATCGTTCCTTCCTATTTATCACGAACTCTGTGTCGCACAAAATACTTCTCCAACTCAACTAAAAATAATACAGATGACGAAACAAGCATGATGCGCAACCAAACAGAAACATCGATCGCTGTCGTGCCAAATAAAGACTGAATGGGAGCGAGGTAAGTAAAACCTAATTGAAAGATGATGAGAACTCCTATGGCGATCAACACATAACGGTTACCCGTCAAGCCAGCTCGGTTAAATACCGAGGCTGTGATATAACGTGAATTGAATAGATAGAATATCTCAAACATGACCAATGTGTTCAC
>JABDQW010000262.1 GCA_013042055.1 Gammaproteobacteria bacterium
CATCGGCACATCCCCTGGCTTCCCGGCTTCCGGAGATGGCGAGGGCCTTTGGCCCCGCTTGAGGGGAGAGCCGTATGCGCTGAAAGGCGCACGTGCGGTTCGGGGAGGAGAGACCGGGAAATAGTTCAACTACGCCCGGTCTCTCACTCTACAGGCGCTCCAGCTTGTGGCGTTGATCGGCACGGGCGGCCACACCGGCGTGCAGGTTGAACCCGGCAACCTCGCCCACGGTAGCGCTGTGCATCTCATCGGCGTCGACCGGCGGCAGTGTTTGCAAGGTAAAGACCTTGCGCCCGGCCTGCGGCCCCAGCGCAATACGATACGTAATCGAATGCCCCTGCAGCACACTGAGCGGATCGTCATCCGCGATCTCCAGGGCCAGATAGTCGTTCTCGGCATCGCGTTCCAACCAGCCTTGCCGTTCCAGGTAACGCCCAACCCGGTGCGCTATCTTATGCACCAGTTGTGTCAGTTCGCCACGGGTGGGTTCATTGACCCGATGGAAACGGGGGCTTGCACCCTTGGTGTCAGCGAGGTAGACGCCGTCCAGGAACAGCATGTGAAAATGGATGTTGAGATTGAGCGCACTGCCGCAGCACTGGATCAGCGTGACCGCACCCGTATGTGCGGTCTTCCTGGTGTAACCGGCTTTATGGATCAGGTGCGTTGCAATGGGCCACGCGCTGGTTTCCACCAGCGCCAATTGAACAAATGACCACAATGCCAACAAATCAGTATGAAGTTGTCCGCAAATAACGCATATACCAAAAATTGATTGGCGTTATTTGCGTTATTCGCGGACTCAAATCATCTGATGGAATTTCAAGTCTCTTCGCGAAGCTATTCCGCGCTTGCCCGCTTGTGCAAGTTGACGACATTGATGCAGGGCAGTTCGGTCAACGGACGCGAAATGTAATTGCCCTGAACCTTGTCGACCCCACATATCTTCAGCAAGCGAACGACCTCGGGACTTTCCACATATTCAGCGACGGTATAGCGGCCTAGTGAATGCGCGACATCATTCATTGCCGTTACGATTGCGCGATCGGTAGCGCCGCGTGCCATACTTTTAACGAACTGCCCATCGATCTTGACCAAATTCGTTGGCAAGTTTTTCAATTGGGCAAATGAGCAGAATCCTGAGCCGAAATCATCTAACGAAAAACGACAACCTATCGCACACAGGTCACGAATAAAGCGGTTGGCCTGTTCCAGATTTGCGATGGCGCTGGTTTCGGTGATCTCAAACACAATCGAGCTCGGTGGCACACTGTATTTTTGTAACAAGGAGATGATTTTGCTCTGTGCATCGTCGTCGTCAAGCGAGTGCCCGGACAGGTTAATCGACAATGTCACTTTGCCTTTCGGGTTATCGCTTTCTGCGACAGCCCTGAGCGCATGCTCTATCACCCACATATCGAGTTCCATCAGCAGATTAAAACGTTCGGCAGTCGGCATGAACGAGCTTGGATAATACAACTCGCCATGGTCACCGTGCATACGCACCAGCACCTCATAGTGGAAAGCACCGTCATTGTCGCTCAGATGTGATTGCCAGATCGCCCCGTCCTGTGCCGGCAGATTATGCAGGTTGATATCTGCCATCGACATAATAGGCTGATAATGTAATTCGAAGTCATTATTATCCAACGCGGTCCGAATGCGCGTTGACCACCCCAGCTCAGTACCCATGGCATTTCGTTCATCACTGGCCTGATCGTACAAATGAGACTGGTTTCTGCCCATACGCTTGGCGATGTGACAAGCAATATCGGCATTGGCCAACAAGTCACCCGCGGTCATGTTCTCGTCATCCATCATCGCAACGCCGAAACTGGCGTGAACATGGTAGACCTGCTGGCTACTATTGACGCTGATGTTATTCAACGCCGTTCGATATTCATTGGCTAGATTGACTGCCAAAGCTGAGTCGACATTCTTCAGCAGAATCGCGAATTCATCACCGCCGATTCGTGCTAGCACATCGCTTCTGCGTAGCAACTTAGTGAGCACACAGCTGATCTCCAGCAGCATTCTGTCTCCTGTATCGTGCCCAGCGGTATCATTCACATATTTGAAGCGATCCAGATCGATGAATATCAGCGCGCTCATTATCGCCGTGCGTTGTGCATCCTTGAGTTCCTTCTCAAGCCTGGCCTCGAAATAGCGCCGATTATACAATTCAGTCAGGTGATCATGTGTCGCCTGCCAACGCAGCTTTTCTTCCAGCATTTTCTGGTTGGATATATCCCTGAATGCAATCACGGAACCATCTTGCTTGCCATTGAGCCTCAACGGGTGGACTGTACACTCAACCGGAATGGATTTCCCTGAATGGTGCCTGAATTGGGTTTCCCAGCAACGTAGCTTGGCTTCTTTTCCATAGGCATTACGCAACCGGTCGTCAGTGTGATTGTCTTCGTCCGAGTAGTGCAAGGCCTCAAAAGCTGATATGCCCAATAAGGAATTATCATCAGCGGCGCCGACGACGTTCAATGTCGCGTGGTTAACGAAAGTCAGTTTGCCGTCGTTATCAACCCCGTACACCCCTTCGCCAACGGACTCGAGAATGGCCTGTAAACGTTCGCGCTGCTGTTCAATGGAATTCTGGATCTCGATGAAACGGCGCATCGCTGCCAGCCGGGCAAGAAACAGCTCCTCAGCTTCGTTCTTAAACATACATTCTATTGCGCCCGCTTGCAGACAATCTCTGATCACCGAATCCAAATACGTCCCCGTGATCACGGCCGTATGAATATTCTCGGTTCGCTTATCATCGCGCAATTTCTGGCAGAGCAGATAACCATTCTCATCGGGCATAAAATAGTCGACGATAGCAATATCGATCGCATCCGTGGTCGCAATATCGTAGGCTTGTTTGACCGATTCGGCTGTCAGCACCTGATATCCGTTTCGCTCCAGCAGACGTTTGTAATAGGTGCGAATGCTTTTTGAATCATCGACGAATAAAACCCTAGTTGGTTTTTTATTCGTGAATGCCTGGCGCTTGTCATCGACCGATTCCTGTACCGGCCATAGCATCGTTTGCAACGTGGTCGTCACTTCCTGATAATTTTCCCAGGGTACCAGCGCAGTCTGTCTGCGCGTACTCATCCAGTTCAGCAGTTCGACTTCAGTGTCATTGGACAACAGAATGACCGGCGTCTCGCTGTAAGGCTCCCTGTCCAGCAATACCAGCAGGTGCGTGGATTCCTCGAAATTTTCGTAATTAGGCCAGCCGACGATAATGCCATCGAGATTAAGGGTGGCATTCTGCAATGTATCTATCGCGGAGAAAAATGAATCGACGGAGAGCAGTTCGAAGTCCTGCTTTTGAATAATTTTTCCGAGCATATAGCGTAAAGTTGCCGATTCCTCAACCAGCAATATGCGCTGTTTTGTTCTTATCTCGGGCATAGCAAATGCGACCTCCAAGTATGTCACCCATGAGTTATAGATTTCACTATTTCCAGATGGGATATACGGTCGTATACGAGGATTTGGGTGACATTTGCACCAGCTTGAGGCTTGGTGCTACAAAACTATATAGTCGCAGAATTACGATTTTACCAGTGATTACGTCATTAATTGTAAGGCCAGCATTTCTCACCAGGATCACGGGGACAGGCGGGCCGCTGCTCCTAAGCGCTGCTCTGGAGCGAAAAGCGTAGCCATAGCTAAGGTTTGAGCGATGAGACCGTAGGGTGCGCCGCGCGCACCGCGAATCTTCAGTTTGGTGGCCCGCTCTGGTGCGCACAGCGCACTCTACGATTGTAAGCTTAGTCATAATAGCTATTCTCCAACGGACCAATGCTTTATCAGGAGACACCGCCGCCTGGTGAGAAACGCGGGCTAGAGACTGTTACAATAGCGCAACCTGTATGAAAAGCGGAGTGCACCGTGTCCAGCAACGCCTCTTATCCCACCATCCGCATGCGTCGTATGCGTCGCGATGATTTTTCCCGCCGTCTGATGCGCGAGAATCAGCTTCATGCTGAAGATCTGATTTATCCCATGTTCATCACCGAGGGAGAAAATCACCGTGAAGCCGTGCCCTCCATGCCCGGCATCGAACGTGTCAGTGTCGACCAGTTACTGATCGAAGCCGGCCGTTGCGCTCAGCTCGGCATTCCCGCGATCGCGTTGTTTCCGGTCGTGGGTGTAGACAAAAAATCAGATGATGCCGCAGAAGCCTATCACCCCGAAGGTCTCGCGCAACGCGCGGTGCGCGCGCTGAAACAGGCATACCCTGATCTAGGCGTTATAACGGACGTCGCCTTGGACCCATTCACGTCACATGGACAAGATGGCCTGATCGACGACACAGGCTATGTACTCAATGATGAGACAGTCGAAGTACTGGTTAAGCAAGCGCTATCGCACGCTGCAGCAGGAGCCGATGTAGTTGCCCCATCCGACATGATGGATGGACGCATTGGCCACATACGCGAAGCACTCGAGGCGGGCGGTTTCATCCACACCCGAATCCTTGCATACTCAGCTAAGTACGCCTCGAGCTTTTACGGCCCATTCCGTGACGCTGTAGGGTCTGCCGCCAACCTCGGCGGAGGCAACAAATACAGCTATCAGATGGACCCCGCCAATTCCGATGAAGCCTTACGCGAAGTTGCACTGGACATCGAGGAAGGTGCTGACATGTTCATGGTGAAACCCGGCATGCCGTATTTGGATATCGTACGCAGGGTCAAAGACACTTACAAAATACCCACCTTTGTTTATCATGTCAGCGGCGAATACGCGATGCTCAAAGCGGCGGCGCAAAATGGCTGGCTCGACGAGAAAGCCACGGTTATGGAGTCGCTGTTAGCGTTCAAACGTGCGGGTGCAGACGGCATCCTGAGCTACTACGCCTTGACTGTGGCGGAGTGGCTTTGAGCAAGTCGATGGCAGAATCTATTGATCGCTACGCGGTGTTTGGTAATCCTATAGAACACAGCAAATCACCGTTCATCCACACCTGTTTTTCAGAGCAAACCGGGCAACGGTTGATCTACACAGCGGAGCTCGTCGAGCTCGACGATTTCGAAAACGCGGTCGCACGCTTTGCCGAGAACAACGGTAAAGGTCTGAACATCACAATTCCATTCAAACAGGCGGCATGGCAACTGGCGCACCAATGCAGCACTCGCGCCCAACGCGCCGGTGCAGTCAATACCTTGGTAATTAACGACAAGGATGACTATTTTGGCGACAACACTGACGGCATCGGCTTGACGCGTGATCTGACCATCAATCACAAGCTGCAGTTAAAAAATAAACACATCTTGATCGTCGGCGCTGGCGGTGCGGTACGCGGTGTTATCGAACCCTTATTGGCGTCCGAACCGGCGTCGTTGACGATCGCGAATCGAACCAAACAGAAAGCCGTGCAACTGGCGCAAGACTTTGCGGATCTAGGCACGATCGGGGCTTGCGGCCTGGATGAGCTCGGCGACAATCCATACGATATTATCATCAATGGCACATCCGCCAGCCTGAGCGGTGATCTACCACCGCTACCCGAGTCACTGATCCATGCCAACACGTTTTGCTACGATATGATGTACGCAACCGAAGCCACACCCTTCATGCGTTGGGCACAACAACACGGAGCGGCAAACGTGGCGGACGGAAAAGGCATGTTGGTCGAGCAGGCAGCGGAGTCCTTTCGAATCTGGCGCGGGTGTCGACCGGATACCGCCCCAGTGATTGAGGCCTTGAGCAAACTGTAACTGGCGCGATCGGGGATAAAATCGTAACGATCGTCCTGCTGAGCCAATCAGACGACGCTATCCCGCCTTGGCCTGAGAACTCGCCATCAATGCGGCGAACTCGTCTGCAGACACAGGCTCACTAATGACGAAGCCCTGCGCCGTATCACACCCGAGACTTGCTAGTCGCTGCAGCGTGGCGGCGCTCTGCACGCCTTCGGCAACCACTGACAAACCGAGATTATGGGCAAGTTCAATGGTCGAATGCACAATCACTTCGTCATTTGGCGACTGCTCCATATCCTTGACGAAGGACTGATCGATTTTCAGCTCGCTCACCGGCAACTTTTTCAGGCGACTTAATGAAGAATACCCGGTACCGAAGTCGTCTATCGATAAGCTGATGCCGAGGTAACGAATATATTCGAGCACCTCAAACAAACGGTCATATTCGGACAGGAACAGATTTTCGGTAATTTCGAACGTCAGCAGCTCGCCATCCTCGTGCAAACCCACTATCAAATCAAGCCGACGCATAAAATCCGGATTCAACAAATCGTTCACCGAAATATTGACGGATACCTTCAGGTCATAGCCACTGCTTCTCCATGCGACTGCATCCCTGAGCGCCGTCTCTATACCCCATGATGTGTACTTTTCAATCAGGCCAATCTGTTCGAGTTCACTGATAAAGACATCAGGCTTGACGACCCCATAACGAGGATGTACCCAACGACCCAGCGCCTCAACGGCAATAATTTGATTCGTTTTGATATCGATCTGTGGCTGGTAATAGAGCTCGAACTCGTTGTTCTCCATGGCATTGCGCAGATCAGTGACCATGGTCAGGTAACCCAGTGGCGAATAATCGCTGGCTGGTTCATAAAACATGATTCCCTGCTTCAACTTTTTCGCACTGTACATGGCAGAGTCCGCTCGACAGAGCATGTCAGTTACGTTGTCGCCATGTTCCGGATAGACCGTAATACCAATACTGGCACCGACAGTTATCGTCGAGTCATTGATAATGAATGGTTTTTCAAGCGCTTTAAGGAAAGCATTGGCCCGCTCGAGAATCGACTTTCTATCACAATCCGGCAGGATCACGGCGAACTCATCGCCCCCAAGACGCGCGAAGGTATCGTCAGGATGAATATATTGCTGCAACAACAAGGCGATCTCTTTTAGCAGATAATCGCCCTTGTCGTGACCCAAAGCATCATTGATATCCTTGAAACGATCGAGGTCGATCAGAAGTAAACCCAATTTTGCATGAGCGGACTCGGCCCGTGCAATACCGTGAGACAGCCGATCCCGGAACAACGAGCGATTGGGTAATGAAGTCAACGGATCATAAAGCGCGTGAAATTCCAGCTCTCGGTTGCTTTCGAGCAATTGCTTGTTCATGATCTTCAGACGGCGGCGATAGTCCTCGTTCATGCGGCTGGTTTGCTCCATTTGCTGCACAACCATCGCATTTTCGATAGCAACAGAAACGATACCGGCAAACATGTTCAGCAGATTGAAATCGCGACGCGTAAACTCGTGATGGCCGACCTTGTTGATCGCCGAAATACCACCCAGAAAATGGTTCTTGCCCTGAAGCGGCACCAATATCAACGAACCCGCCTCTTTTTCCCAACGATTGCGCTCATCTTCACTCAAATCACCGAGCACACCGCGCCACCAGGCTTTCTTGTGCCTCCAAACCCAGCCGCAAACACCGAAATCCAGTGGCAACGCCTCACCGACGATTTCATCGCTGTTCACCCCAGCGCTCGCACGATAGGTATAGGTTTCGCAATTCACATCGAGAACAGGAATCAGTAGGGTTTCCGCCTTGACCAGCTCACGGGCGCGTTCGGCAATGAGCTGAAACAGATTATCCAGGTCCAGTTCACTACCAATTTCAGTGAAGGTACGTTGCAGCAGATCGATCTCTGCCTCACGATGCTGAAGGTTCTCTCGCAAGTCGCTGACATTGTTTTTTTTATTATTGGTATCAGACACTTAAAATAAACCGCGAGACAAAATTGGTATTAGTCCAAGTGTAGTACATCTACTAGATAAGGTCGGCATCAGATGAAAGCGTATGGTTTGCTATCATCGTGAATGCGGGCTAGGCGTTAGCACGCCGAAGCGATTATCGAGCTATAACTTGTGACGGTTTTTCAGATCAACGTAGTGGGCAGCGGAATAGGCAAGAAAAGCCTTTTCCCTATCCGTGAGTTCACGCGTCCGCTTTGCCGGGCTGCCCAGCCAGAGATACCCGCCTTCCAACACCTTACCGGGCGAGACTAGCGCGCCCGCACCAATGATCGTCCCGGTCTTGATCACGGCACCATCGAGGATGACTGACCCCATTCCAATAAGACACAGGTCTTCAACGGTACAGGCATGGACCACCGCGTTATGACCCACAGTGACATCATCGCCTATCGACAACGAGTAACCACTGGGCGCGAATTCGCTGTCATGGGTAACATGCAGAATACTGCCATCTTGAATATTGCTGCGTTCACCGATGCGGATGGAGTGGATATCACCACGCAAAGAGCACATCGGCCAGATGGAACTATCCGCACCAATGACGACGTTTCCGGTCACTACCGCGCTATCGTCGACAAAGGCGGATGGCGCAATTATCGGCGTGTGATTTTCAAATGCTCTGATTGTCATAAATCTAGGTTAAACCACCGAACGAATACAGGCAATATGCGCTGCGGTTCAACACTGCCGACAGCGAAGTTGGGGTAAAATTGCACTATGAATTTGTCTGCATCTGCAAAACTGGCCATCGACAAGCTCAACACACTGCTCGACAGGGCTGCCCATCATCCCATCATGGATAAAGTCGATCAGGGTCTGCAGCTGCTCAACCCCTCAAGAATCAAATCGGCTGCAGTGTTATTGGCAGGAAAAATCAGTGAAAACCCTGCTGTGCGCACAACGATCCGATACACCGATGAACAGATTACCCGAGCCGCCCATTCCAAACTGATGCAGCGCCTCGAGCAATATGCCCTGTTGGTGCGCCTGCACAGGCCAATTGGGATATTACTGCTGTTATGGCCAACGTTGATATCGCTGTGGGTCGCTGCACAGGGCTGGCCCGACGCCAGGGTGCTGATCGTTTTCGTGACCGGCGTGGTACTGATGCGTTCGGCCGGTTGCGCTATCAACGATTACGCCGATCGCGACATCGATGGCAGCGTCGCCAGAACAAAGGACCGCCCGATCGTTAGCGGCAAGGTCAGTGAGAAAGAGGCATTAGCGATATTTGCCGTCCTCAGTCTCGTCGCTTTCGGTCTGGTGCTGCTGATGAACAAACTGACCATTATGATGTCGATGGTTGGTGTGGTGCTGGCTGCGAGCTACCCGTTCATGAAACGCTATCATTTCCTGCCCCAGGTACATCTTGGTGCCGCTTTTGGCTGGACCGTACCCATGGCTTTTACCGCGCAGGCCAATGAACTGACGCCCGTCACCTGGCTGTTGTTTTTCGCCACGGTATTGTGGACCACGGCTTACGATACGATGTATGCCATGGCAGACCGTGCAGATGACCTCAAAATCGGCGTCAAATCCACTGCGATCCTGTTTGGCCCACTGGACAAAAGGATCATTGGTGCCATTCAGGCCATGCTGATCCTGAACTTGATACTGATTGGCCAACGTGCTGAACTCAGTGGCTTTTATTATGCAGGCGTTGCCGGCGCGACCACCCTGGCCATCTGGCAGCAATACTTGATCAAGGATCGCAACCCGGCACAGTGCTTCCAAGCATTCTTGAACAACAACTGGTTTGGCCTGGTCCTTTTCGCCGGGCTGGTGCTCGATTATCAATTCAAGGGGGTCACATGAGTGTTATAAACAGATTACTATTAGCCACCATCATTATCATAAGCTGCAACAGCCAGGCGTCAGATCTGGCGAAAGAAAAACGCTGGGCAGATCAGGTGGTCGACGCAATTATCGACGGCGAGGCCATCTGGCTTGATGATGGAAACAGCAAGTTTCTCGGCATCTACACCGAACCCGAAAACGACACGAGCCGCGCGGTGATCGTCATGCATGGCACCGGCATTCATCCCGACTGGCAGCAGGTGATCCAACCGTTGCGCGTGGGCCTGATCGAACACGACTGGCATACACTGTCGATCCAGATGCCGATATTACCGAACGAAGCCGAATACCACGAGTATGCTCCGCTGTACGATGAAGTCGCGCCACGCATCGATGCAGCGATCAGCCACCTGCGTGACAACGGCATCAAAACCATTGTGTTGATCGGCCACAGCCAAGGCGCCGCGATGACCGCCTACTATCTGTCAACATCAAAACAGGACGTAAACGGCTTCGTTGCGATCGGTATGGCGGCTTTAGCCGAAGACCCTCGCATGAACAGCATAAAAGCGTTGCAAAAGATCACAATCCCGATTCTGGACATCTACGGTGACGATGATCTGGAAGGCGTCATGAAAAGCATTAAAGCACGCGCTGAAGCGGCCAGCAGTGCCGGTAATCAAGATTTCACTCAGGTCGAAGTAACAGGATCGAATCATTTCTTCGATGACACTGAAGACGCATTGATAAAGGCCGTGGCTGACTGGCTGGAAAAACGCAAATAAGCTAAAGGAGAACGCCGCCTGGTGAGAAATGCGGGCTAGAGCGAACGAACCCTCTCTTTTATAAGAACAAGTGAGGGCTTGTTCTCATGCTCAAAACGTGCCGATAATGCTGCGGAAAAAATCGATCGCCAACTGCGATTGCAGCACCTTATCCTGATCGTGTCCAGCACCCGCGATTAATTTCAGCGTCACCGGGCGTTGCAGCTCGGTCAACTTTTGATAGAGGCGGGTGCTCTGTTGCGTCGGCACCCGCCTATCAGCATCGCCATGGACCAGCAGCAGCGGTCGCTGCACACGACTGGCTCGAAACATGACATCACGCAATGGCCAGCCATCCGGTCCGCCACATTCTTCCATCACGTAATCACGGATACCCTCAACATTGGTGTCCTCACCCCAGGATCCAGGTTGCACAACCGGTGCGAACGCGGCCAAAGCCTGAACGGGCGCGTCATGCGTTGCAGCCAGCAACGCAACCTGCCCACCCTGGGAGAAACCCGCCAGGAAGAGCTTGCCAGCGTCCACCCCAGACTGCTGTCCAAGCCATTCGAGTAGCTGCAATACATCCTCCACCTGCTTACCAGCACAGTCGTCTTCACCCCCACTGGGAGGCCAACCACGCATGCTTGGAACCAATACCGTAAAGCCAGCGCGCTGGAACGCGACAGCAGCCGAGATCATACCCCACGAGGGATCATTCTCCGGCCAGCTCCAGCCGTGCAGCAGCAGTATAGCCGGACCCCGACCGGTACGCTCAGCCTCGAAGTAGCGGCCGACCAAGGTGATATCAGCGAGGGCGATATCAACGACGGAAGCGTGCCGGTCGTGCATCAAGTAATCGGCATCAGCCGGGCTGACTGACGGCAGAAGAGCAATGATGAAGGCGGTCACGCGCGACAACACATTCAATCTCCGCTGTCGTCGTTGTAGAAGGCGATTTTGCCGAGACACAGGTCAGCTTCAAATTGACGACCGATGGCGACCAAACCAATCCGCACCAGTTTGCCAACATCAAGACGTTTTTTGGTCTTATACGGTTCGAATTCACTGAAAGGCAGCCTGATCTCGTCCCATTTTGAGCTCGAGGTGAAATCAGCACGATAAGATTGCCATGGCAGCCATAGCTCGCTGGTGCGCAGATGTATGTTGTATCTTTCGCCATTTCCCATCATTTCAAGCACCAGCCCCGTGAAATTCGAAGCATCCATGCTTTTTCCCGCCGCTAGATCCAGCGCAATCTGCACAAATCCACCGTTATTCGCGGTGCTGACAGAACCGCGCATGCGTAGGCAGTTACGGCCAAGATACTGATCCATGACAAGAACGCCTGACGAACGCCCTCCCATGACCTGGTCTGTTATCAACCGCCATTCACCGGCGTGACTCGATTGCAGCGTACCGGTACTTCGATTATCGATGATCATTTCACTTGCCTCTACCGGATTCATTGTAACCGCCAATATCGGTATCACGACTAGAAAACAGGACAGATACAATTTCATCATGACTATTTTTGCTCTGCTGTAGCTATCAACGCCGTTAAATCACGGGTTGCCGAACGAAAATTCGCGTGACTGGTCGCACCCCTGTGTGGTCCAATCACAGCTTATCAACTGCACCAAGCACACGCTGCCTGTGCTTTCATAATAATATGTATCCTACCACCACCAGTAGCAGCATCTGCACACCATTTATTATCACACTCCACCGATGCAAGATCTGGAAACGCTTGCGGGCTCCTGGTACACCGTGCAGATCATCATCGCGAGCACGATTGATTCTGGGCATTAAAGACTGTCGCGCAAAAACGAACAGCAGCGCCACCAGCAAGCAGCCAGTGCCAACGATAAGATCCATTGATAATGCGGCCGCAGCAGCGATCAATGCAATAACAAGGCCCCAGCTGTAGTATTTCGGAAAAAAAGCCCTCAAAAAGCGGCCTGCCTGCTCCTCATTCAGTGAATTAAAGACGGTCGGTGCAACCGCGAAACCAAAGAACACCATACTTCCGACCAATGCTCCGACAAGCCAGATCGTTACAGCAGCTTGGAAATCCATGACAACCCCTCCGCTTCCGCTAGACGGCGCTTATGGCGGGTTCACACATCCCGCCTAAGTTGACTCACAACTTCTGAATAAAATGTCCTATACATTTTATTGACATGGCTGATAGTTTAGCTTAGGTTTACTTATAGTCGTAGGCGCGAATAGGCAATCCTGTTGCAGCTACGAATGCAGGCAGCGACAGGCCAACAGATGAATAAGGAATAAAACTTGCTATTACAATGAATTATGCGCTCTACCGAATCAGCACAAATCTCGGCGACGCGTGACCGCTTTGGCTGTAACACGTTTGCAGGAAATTAGACAAAAAATGAACTACTGAGCAACATCATGACACTGGAGCACACAACCACGAAACCCGCACGCATTACCGGCGCTGCCACCATACTACGAACTGCCCCGCTGGCATCATCATCCGCGAGCATCAGCAAGACCGAAACCAACGCGAGCCGGATTGAGCATTCAAAAATTTAGCTAAACAGGATAGTGATGAAGATATCAGAACACACGAGAGCGCTCGCAATCACCGCCATTGCTTCAACAGCAGCGTTGTTTAGCTTACTCTCGAGCAATCTCGATGCAAAACCACTGCCACTCGGTGGCGACGGTTTTTACAGCAAGACTAGAACATCCGCACCGTTCGCGCCTCACGGTCGCCTGTTAAGAGCGAACAGACCCAGTCGGATGCCAGCCACTCTGTATCCGCCTAACCACCCATTTAGCCGAACAAATCCGGCTTTCGCCGCCGCTCCGACCACATCTCCGCTGCCCAAGATTGCGATCGCAGGAATGCGATTTCAACCTGCATTGATTCACATCAAAGCCGGCGACAAAGTAACCTGGACCAACCACGAACCCGCGCTACACATCATCTCGAGCCCAAACTACGGCTTACTCGCATCAGACAGACTCGGGCACGGATCAGTGTTCACACACACGTTCAAACAAGCAGGTACCTATACCTACTATTGCACACTTCACCCCCAGATGATGGGCATCGTGATTGTCAATTAACACTCCTGAGCGCTGCGAATGAAATCGAGCCGCACTGTTAGCCCGCATTTCTCACCAGGCGGGCTCCGCCCTGCGCCTGCCCCCGTGATCCTGGTGAGAAATGCGGGCTACCCACCAAAACTCGCGTAAGCGACCAATCCAAATCCAGAGACTACAATTTATAACTCAATGTCTTCAGCCTCGATGACTTGACTGAGCGCAACCTCAAAGAGATGCCGCGCTCTTGATGAAGTCGCACTCAGATACGCATGCAACTCCGCGTCCTTGAGATTACGGCTTTCACATTCGGCACTGTAGTTTTCAAACGCACTCAAACTGGTAATGAGCTCGGCCAGATGGCGCGGACATTCGCACTTTATCGTGCTGGAAATCGCCGCCAACTTCGCCAGCGCCTCATCACTGTATTGCCGCGGCGGCACCGATTGCTCCTGAGCGAACTCAAACCCCTGCTCATCCGGCTGAGCAACCTGGTACCGGCCAAGAATGGCAAGACAGTGGCGTTGCACCGTCTCCGCGTCGACCGGAGCTCGCAAAATACTACACTTCGATCGCGGCAATTGCTGCAAAGCTTGCTGTGTGGCGAATCGGTAGACGACGACGGCGTGTGCCGCATTGATACGACCCAACCAGTCAACGATCTGGACAGCCGCCTCCGATTGAAGACTGGGCTGTTCTATCAATAGCATGTCTGCTTCCACGCTGTTAGCGTTCAACAAAAACGCCTGCGGCGAGTCAAAGCAAGCCACCAGATCGACCGACGCGAGCACATCCGCAGCCGCCTTGATTTTCGCCGACAGCAGCTCACCGATTACCACCAGACGAAACGGCGCATCCAGCGCGGTTGGCTGCACAACACTATGCGTTTCTTCGATCCGCCGCATCAGCTCCTCATGACTCAAACCAGCGACGACGCTAATTGCGTCACCCTTGTCGACCAGACGACCGATTAATTTGAGCCGAGCGATATCCTCACTGGAATACAGGCGGCCACCGCCTGCGGAACGTTGCGGCGTCACGACATCATAACGCCTTTCCCAGATCCGCAGTGTATCCGGCGAGATACCCGTCATTCGTGACACCGTACCGATACGGTAACCACTGGTCGACATTTTAGACTTCGCCATTTTAAAACCTCCTTTAATCGTCAATGAAAAATTTATAGATTGTATTATACAAAATCTTGACAAATTTGGAATGTTTATGTATTGTCTTAGACATGGCCGGGCTGTCCGGTATATCAACACCGAAAGGGGCGAATCATGAAAAACTTAAAAGCTAAAGCTTTAAACTCCGAAGATAGATTGATTTCCAAGATGACGCTGTCGTTTTTGTTCACACCGCTGCTACTGCTGATGCTCACAGGCGCGGTAATTGCTGCGTGAGTGTCGACTCTAGACATCGACAAAATATAGACAACGGGGCGGATGTTTTATTCATCCGCTTCGTTCAAATGTGGAATCCGTAACAATTAATCGACTACTGATAAAAAAGGACTTTGGAGGTCTTAACGACACGGTTAGTTTCGCAATGACCAATAGCTGAAAATAGACACACGGATAGCATCTCGAACCACGATGGACACTTGGACGATAGGGTTTTGAAAGCGGACTTTTTTGACAACAGCCGTCTTTTGTCCCGTCGTTGAGAGACCAGCCGCAGCCAGAGCCTCCGAGTTGGTGTTCCCGTTCGGGGTTGATTTATCACCGAGTGATCACAAGTTGATTGGTCGTGAACCGGAGCGACAGGGGGCGGCGTAAGTGGGTTTGCCAAACTCTAGAGGCGCCTGGCCGCTTAGTGCCGGCTCGCCCGCGCAACACACGTGATGCTCCTGGAAGAGAGATCGGATCAGCTTTTCACGACCATTAAACGGTGGCGTCTAACTTGTTGCTGCGATGATGCCAGGCGCGGGCGCTTACAGCGCATTGAACGAATGCACGACGAAACTGAGCGGGGTAAACATACGATGGCAAACACTCGTCACATGACATCCTCCCGAATCGGGCGGCTCTCAATGATTGGAAAACTCGCAAGCGGCATCGTCGGCGGCATGGTAAGTGAAGGTGCGCGTCAGATCGCTCAAGGGAAGCGTCCATCAATCGATGAGCTACTGCTGACGCCCGCCAATGCCAGGAGACTGACCAACCGCTTATCTGAGATGCGCGGCGCGGCAATGAAAGTTGGGCAGTTGCTGTCGATGGACAGCGGCCAGATCCTCCCAACCGAGGTGAGCGACATCCTCGCCTATTTACGCGAGAGTGCGCATCAAATGCCAAGATCACAATTGGTCGGCGTATTGCAACAAGCCTGGGGGGACGACTGGCAGCGACACTTCAAGCAGTTCGACTTCAATCCGATCGCAGCGGCTTCGATTGGCCAAGTCCATCGCGCGACCCTGCCTGACAATCAGCAACTCGCGGTGAAGATACAGTATCCCGGCATCCGGCGCAGCATCGACAGCGACGTGGACAATGTGGCCTCGTTGCTACAGCTATTCAACCTGATACCTAAGCAAATGAAACTGCAGTCGGTCTTGGCCGAAGCAAAAAAACAGCTGCACATCGAGGCCGACTACATGAAAGAAGCCGATGCGCTGACGAGATTTTCGGATCACATTGGTAGTGACCGGCGTTTTTCAGTACCGCAAGTCCTGACACCATTGACGACGGCCGACGTGCTGACCATGACTTATCTGGATGGCCAGGCCATCGAAAGCCTGACTGATCAGCCGCTCAACGTTCGAAATGCAGCCGCAAGCGCGCTTCTTGAACTCTCGTTACGCGAAGTCTTTGACTGGGGCTTCGTACAGACCGATCCGAATTTCGCTAATTACCGCTATCAAGCCAACAGCAGCCAAATCCAGCTTCTGGACTTCGGCGCCACACGCGTGGTATCAACAGAACAACGTATTGCTGTGCGGACTTTGCTACACGCCTGCAGGCAAGGACATCGGTCAGATATCGAAAACGCGGCAGCGCAAGTCGGATACCTCGACGAGACAGATCCGCCCATCTACCGCAGCGGAATCGTGTCGCTGTTACTCGACGTGTCGGAACCGGTCAGAACTAATGGCCGATTTAACTTCGGCCGATCCGACCTGGCGGATCGGATGCGCGACCGCCTGATACAGATGCGCCTGCAAGAGAAATACTGGCGACTGCCGCCGGCAGATGTATTATTTTTACATCGAAAACTGGGTGGCTTGTACCTGTTATTGAAGCGCTTGCGCGCCCGCATTGACGTAGCGGACGTGCTCTACCGATTGAATTCCGTCTGAACCTTGAAATGTCTCGCCCGAAGAAACAACAAAGGCCGGGACGTGCCCGGCCTTTGAAAGACCGCTAGCCGGTACTACTGCTTGACAGCGAATGCCATGCCGAGTGCACGGAACAACTCACCGTCTGTGTCATCGCGCTCAACGTAACTGAGCACCATCATGTTCCCATCAGCGGTGACGTAGCCCTTCAGCGCGTTGGTCTCACCCGTAACGGCATCGACGAAACTCATCTCGATCGCGCCATTGCTTCCGAGCGTGACGTCGAAGTCGAACGGCACCTCGTCCGCATCGAAGATAGCTTCGACAGCCGCGATATCGGTCGCACGCTCAAAACCACGCAGCTTGAAATCCGCGGCCGCGGTGGTTGCGTCAGCACTGAAGGTCAACGACGAAACGCTGCCGAGCGTGTCCAGCTCCGTTAAGCCGCTTTCTTCGGCCCCGTAGGCGATCGGGTAGAGTTTGAATACCGCATCAGCCAGCATAGGCGCCGATGCCGGCAGCTTGACAACAACAGCCATTTCCTTGGACACCTGATTAATGGCCGGATCCGAACCCTCAGTGGTCACATTCAACAGAGCGACGACGGAGCCATCATCGTTGCTCCAGCCCTGCAAGTCCTGCGCACTCGTCCCGTTGGCATCGGTGTCCAAAGTCACTTGACCCGTCTCCGTGACGGTATACGGAAAGCTCAAGTCGCCGTCAGTGCTTTCCATGTCTGTCAATGTGACATCCGTGAAGGTGGTCGCGCTGCGCGTGAATCCGTAGTCGTCGATCGCCTGTGCTGCAACGCTCACGAAACCAGCGCCGTCGAAAGTTAGCACGCCAACGCTGCTGTCAGCAGACCCGATCGGTGCTGGCGTCGTATCCAGGTCGATCGCCACGGTCACGAGGCCATAGTCACCACTCAGGCTCGACTCGGACATGCCGCTGCCCTGTTTCAACATCAGACCGAGAGTCATATCGGTCTCGTCACCGGCTTTGACATTGGGATCGACCGCATCATTGATACCATCGCCATCGGTGTCGGTCGTCTCATAGCGGACACCTGCCGATGCATCTAAGAAGACCATCGTACTGTTGTCGACGTTATTGATCGCGATGGAACCGGACGGCCATCGCCAGCCGAAATCCGGTCCGTCACCATCAGGATCCGACAGCGGATCACCGATCGAAACCGTCTGCAGGTCCTCCTCGAACGGATATTCGACAACAATATTGCCACCGTCATCGATTAAACCGGTGAGGTTTTCTACCTCGGCGTCCAGGCTAGTTTGATGGTAAAGGTAAGCAGCGCCGAGACTATCGACAGAGAAACCGGTCCAGGTATCGATGAAAGTCGACACACCGAGCTCGAGATTGATTTCACCAGGGTTGGTACCCGCCGTCATATTCAAGCCTTCGCTGAATACTTCCAGATTGAGCGAACCGAAATCGACCGTTTCGGAATCGTGCATTCCCAGACCGAATTCAATCATATTCCAGGCACCAGCCAGCGCGGCAGCGGCACTACCATCATCCGGCGTGGAATTGAGCACGGTGAGCTCGGTATCGACCAGCTCACCGACTTGAGCTTCGAGCTCTGCCAGCATGCTGGACAGGTCGGCGGTCGCGGTCAGATCGAATTCCTCGACCCTGTTCGTCAGTGCGACAACTTCGTTCAAAGCCAGATCGCCGAGCACCAGGTTGTCATCGTCGACGAATTTGTCGAGCACGTACTGAGAGATCGGGTTGATGTCGACCGCTTGTTCGACCACCATCGCACTCATCGATGCGCCACCGTTGCCGGTAATACGCACGATCAGGTTACCGGCCAGACTGACACCGGTTGGCAGCATTAGGCTGTAGTCACCGGTAATCGACGTTACCGTCGAAGCCAGCACGTCGCCGACCTGATTGCCATCATCATCGATGCGGATCAGCTCAACAGCCGCACCGCCAACCGGCTCCAGCCCGGTAATGTCGGCGTGAGCGGGAGGAAACAGGAAATCGGTTGCTGCCAGTACAATCGATGGTTCGCCCTCAAACTGGGCGACCACGCCACTGGGTGCTTCAGCCAGTCCACTAATGGTTGTCGTGCCGGTTGCAGCATCATCGCTACTGCTGCAGGCCGCGAGCGCCACAGTACACGCCAGTGCGACTGGCTTCATTATCATACGGGGTGTATACATTAATCGTTCCTTAGATGTAGAGAGGATTAGTAAAAAATCACTTTTTACTCAATTGAAATCTTCAGATAACTGTAGAAGATGATTGGCATTTTTCTACCATTTGGACGATTTTCCGCGGCCGGGCGAGCGTTTATTTATCATCAGGATCACTGAAAACCTAAGAAAACCTAAGAAAACCTAAGGGGTCAAATCTTGACATATAGCATTTAGCTGACCATATAAAGGGATATAGAAACCTAAGGGGTCAAATCTTGACATATAGTATTTAGCTGACCATATGAAGGAATATGGTCAGGCCCTTACGAATTGAATATGACGATGCGGTGTACCACGTAATGAATCGTGGTCGAGGTAGGGCGTTGACATTTCATGGCGAAGCCTATTATCAAGCCTATTTGCAGGGTATTGAAGAAGCGGATCAACGCTTCGGGGCACAATGTTTAGCGTATTGTTTGATGGGGAACCATTATCATTTGCTGATAAAAACGC
>JABDQW010000274.1 GCA_013042055.1 Gammaproteobacteria bacterium
GACATCCATTAATTAGAAGACTGGAAACAAACACAACACATGGACATCCATTAGTTAGAAGTCTGAAAACAGCACAAACATGACCGATTGATGGTCTCGTTTAATCAAAAATCAGGTTTCTCATCAGTTCAGGCTGAGTAGCAATCAACCGCGTTGAGCTGTGACCTCCTGGTGTGTCATTTGCTTGTAAACAGGACCAAGGCTTTTATGGGCTGTTCTCGTGAACCCGGGTTATATAGGCTTGTTGTTTGATTTTTAACTACGCACTGGAAAACAAACGTTCACACTGGCTGATGCCCTGCGCCCAGCGTTGGCCAATAGCCTCGCAGGCACGGCGTACGTGGTGAGCAGCACCGACCAGGTGTTTGAAGGGGTGTTCAAAATTCTTGGTGAGATAGCACCAGTTGCGTGCATCCAGGTGCAGGCGTTGCAGGATTGCCGGTACTTCCGCCGGAATCGCGCCTTTCTTGTCTTCACGCAGAATGCGGCCGCTCCAGTCGACCAGCTCAAGCTACTCGGTGAGGCGAAACGGTAGGCCGCCGGGCATGTCGTTGCGCGGATTGCCTGCAAATGGCAACAGCTGTTCGGGCTGCTGATCGATACGATCAGATTTGTGGCTGTCTCGTTTACTCGACCTCAGCGCCCTGGTTTACTTACATCTGCCTGGAGACGTCGGGCTGAGTTTGTCGATAGGCCGGCAGACATTCGAGGAAGATGCCAGTCTCGACTATACCGACACCAAAATCGGCATTACAAAAGCGCTAGCAGGTTTCGAGTTCGAACTGGCCTATACCGATACGAACATCCCCACAGAAGATTGCGACGGTCTGGACAGCTGGCTGGAATTTGCCTGGAAACGGTTGAATCCGAGATCGGAGAGCGCGGTTTCTCATTGGGATGAGCGTCGAATTCAGAAGGGATTCGTCATCGGCATCGGGTGAGTGGCTATGAGTATCTGGACAATGACGGTTGATTGTTGGATAACAGGGGGATTAATCTTCCTATACAAGGGGCGCTAGAAGTTTCAGAATGGCAAAATCAGTCCCGGCTGGGATCCTGATACACTTTATCTGCAGGTAATGCTAGTCTTCGGACGCCAGCCGCCATAGTTGGCCTGCAGTATCCCAATATATCAACTCTCAGATAGCGATACGGTATTAATGATCAGTCAAGTAGTCTTGCTCGGTGTGGAGTCCGTTATTGTATCGATGCTTCTACTTTTCCTTTACTGGCTGCGTCCAATTATCGGTTTTTCAGGTTTGTACGTGGCACTTGGGTCATTCCAGTTCATGCAGGTGCTACTAGCCTTATCCATCTATATAGAGATTTTACCGGGCGTCCTCGTTTCGCCTGGTTCTGCGGTGATGTTTACGGCCAGCTTGTATGTGGTGCTATTGATCTACATTGAAGAAGACGCTCTGGGTGCTCGCAAGCTGATCTATGGTCTGGCGTTGGCGAACATCACGATGAGTTCTCTCCTGATCTTGTTTTCATTTCATGTCAATCACCCGCTTACCGTTAATTTTTTCAACTTGCCGAAGGAGTTGTTTCTCCAGTCACCAAGAATTTGGATTGTTGGAACGATTGCTCTGATCGTTGACACAATATTACTAATTCTTGTATTTGAAATGTTGTCTCGCTTTCTAACGAGACAATTATTCCTTCGTATTTTTATTTCCATTACGCTCATTCTTATTGTCGATACATTTCTTTTCGTCACAGGTAGCTTTGTTGAACGGCCGGAATACGGTGCGATCTTGTTGTCCGGCATAGTCGGAAAGAGCGTTATGGCGCTATTTTACTCGGCATCTTTAACATTTTATCTGCGTTTTTTGGACAAGCCGGTCGAACATGAACCACTTGCACTCAACGACCTGTTCGATGTCCTGACCTATCGTGAAAAATATAAGCGGCTTCAAGAGGCAAGCTTCAAGGATTCACTGACCGGTGTTTATAACCGTGCTTTATTTGAAAAAAGATTGAGAGAAGAGTTATCGAAGGCAAGAGATACCGGTCATACAGTCAGTTTGATAATGATCGACGTAGACCGTTTCAAAGCAATAAATGACACATGTGGTCATCCGGAGGGTGATCGAGTGCTCACCGAGTTGGGAAGTCTATTAATGGATTGTTGCCGGCCAACTGACACACCTTGCCGTTATGGAGGCGAGGAGTTCGCACTTATCCTGACGAACACAAGTGCTGAGGAGGCGATGACGCTGGGGCGGCGGATAAACAAAAGGATCAAGGACAACGTAAAGGTGGGCGGCACCGCTGGTCTGGATATGCCCGTAACGGTAACGATCGGCATAGCTGAGTTCCCCACCGAAGTCGATTCCGCAGCGGACTTGATACGTTTATCAGACCAGCGACTCTACAAAGGCAAGAAACAAGGCCGTGACCAAGTAGTAGGTCCAGCGCTTGAGTGACTGTTAGAAGTCCGATTCGGGTATGCTTCCGGATAAGTCGCACTATTTTATATTCTTGACCTTATTCGTGAGAGACGTCAATCTTGAATCTTTCGTCGTCGGTCCTGCGGAAATAAACTAACCCATATCGCTGTGTATTTTGGATAAAAAAAACCGGCAGTATTTCTAATACAATAGCTAAGCTTAGTGCTTGTATGGAAGAAGATAAGAAGTTAGCGAGGACAGTGGCAAAGATAAAAAGTGGCTATGATACTTGACCCCTTAGCTCTCGGAGCGGTCCAATTTACTACTGGCTTTAATATTGTGATTGAAAGGCTTAATCGGAAAGATATAGGCGAAAGGTCTTTTCAATGCGTTCGATATCCTGTTTGAAGACATCTGCTGTTTTTGCATGGGTTCTCCAATTTTTTACCGAATCTGCTACCTCTTTAAGAATGCTCTTTGCTCTGGCTTTCTTAAATCCAGCAGTTTGCGCATAGGCAAATAAATCTTCAGCTTGAAAGTTATCACGTTTACCATTCAGGCTCATTTGATGGTGGCTTGTCCAATCGCCAGTGGGGTTATAAGAATAGGCTACGTCAAAAGCGGGGGAGAGATGCCATTGTCCTTGTTTGTTCATAAGAAAAGCTATGTTCTTAACATGATCATCATGGTTACGCGCTAGAATGTTGAGCAAAGTTCGTCTAATTTGCTGTTCGATGTGTTCTATAGGTAGTTCAAGTAGTTGAATCGTTTCAATCGCTTGTTCATATGCGTAAGCACCTGCTTGGTTGAAATCGAAATGTCGTATAGCGCCAAGCGATAGCATGTGTATCTTTTCACCCTTGTCCGAGCGATCGAAGCGCTTTGTCATAAAATGTGCTCGTCCAGCTTCTTCGTGTAGACGACACTCGTTCATTATAATACCTGCCTCATGAGCCATTAATGAATAAGCGTACTCGATACGTCCAAACCCTTGAGGGTCAGCAAGTTCCTTATCTTTATTACCGTGTACACCGTCAAATTTCATTAGCCAGTGACCGAAACCTTTTTCTACTGGGGCCTGGCCAGAACGAAACTCGCCAGTGCGCGGGTTCCAGGCAAGCACCGCTTTTGCTCTCGCTCCTCCAGCGGACGTACCGACCCTGAGAATATCTTCGATCGCACGTTGATCATCGTGGCCAGCAAATTTGCCTTCTAGGCTTATGCTCTCATCAAGAACACGATTAGCAAGATTAACCAAAGCTTCAATTTTTACTTTATGAACCTTTGAGGGGGTATCTTTTAGCGTGGGTTTGAATTCAAGCGCCCCCATTCCGCGAGAGCCCGTATAGCACAGCCGTTCAACAGGATTCATGCTGCCAGCCGTACGCCCCTGTGTGGCTAGCCAGGCATCGATAAGCTTATTGCCAAATTTGTCTGGTAGCGAATCCGAAAGCAGACCGGGTAGGCCATGGAAAGTTTCTCGTGCAAGCGAGGGAAATTCGTAGGGAGGCTCTTGTAGTGGCATGGTAAGTGGAGCTACTTGTATTCCAGATCCAGTGAATTCAGGAGTGTATTGAAATACAGCTAATCCGCGCTCTTCTTGCCAGGTAACAGCACCGATGTCACTACCCCAAAGTATTACTCGTGCAGTTGTGCTCACTTTTTGTCTTCCTCGTCACCCCATGACCATGGCTCTGTAGTTCTTCGTTTTCCACTAGCGCGACGGCGGTGCTGACCTTCTTGGCGAACTATTTCCACCGGGCGCACTGCTGGGTCAGGTAGGAGGGAGACCAGATGATCTGCTAGCCCAAGCGCTTTGATAACCCTTATAAATGAGTCAAGTGAAATACTCTGCCCATTAGCAATGCGGGTCATAGTGCTGCGTGACACGCCTGCCTGTTTGGCAACTTCTGCCTGGCTAATATTTTTGCTCAGGCGGATTTCTTCCAGACGCTTGCAGAGCTCGGCTGCAATAACTTCACTGCTACTAGTAACAAAATCAGTATAATGATTCATAATGGAAGCATAAAAAGAAAAATAGTGACTTTATGCATCAAATTATAAGCATAAAAAATGATATTTCTATTCGTTAATGCATCAAAATTACAGCAAAAATGTTATTATTCAACATTAATGCTTTAGAAAAAAAGCATTACGAGTAAAAAATGAGGTTTATTGTATCCTTCGAGGAGAACATCAGCACTCAGCCACTAAAGTCAAAAGGGGGCAAGTATCATATTTGCTATTACTGCTTGCAGATTGAGCATGTGCATGACGAATTGATATTCAAGCCGCTGCGGGAAGCTGGTATCGCCCTCGGCAGTGAGTCTGCCAACGGAACTTATTCAATGTGGTTTGCAGTTTGGGATTACCACCAGCTACATCAGCCGGCGTATCACTGCCGAATGAGCTATGGGTGCGAAGTTGGATGTAGTAGGATTGGAAGCCTGCGTGTTTTCTCTATCAATATTCTGCGCCGCCTGGTGAGAAATTCGGGCTAGCACCCAGTGGCTCTTTAACAGGATGGATTCACAGCGGAACAGATCAATGCTCCAGAGACTGTCTTTTGTGTGACCTAGGAAGGTCAGCCATGATGGTTCACCACCAACAGGATCTGGGCAGTAATGGGTTGCAAGGATTCGCCTAACCGCATCTTTATCGATGTCGATGCCGAATGTTTTGTTGATCTCCTGGGCTATCCGGGGAGTTCTTGACCAACAAAACCAACAAGCCGTCTTGTTCAAGCCACTCTTTTCTCTCCTTAATGGATGTCCATGTTTTGTTTAGTCGGGTGATGTAATTATTACTAAGATCGATGAATTCATGGTTGATGATAATACGATGTTTTCAGTGGTTTCTGCTGATTATAAATTGTTATCGGATTTAGAATGTATTAGCCTTAAACACTCTAAGGGGAAGAGTTCATGAAATGCATTAAAGCCGTGCCTTTATTTTTAGTTTTAGGTGTTGTGCCACTATCAAACGCATTCGCTGAATCATGGGTGTGCGAAAACGCGGATTTAAAAAGGTATGTGGACATTCATTATCCTAATAGTCCATCTTCTATACCTTGTTCAGTAATTTACCGGAAACCAACTGAAGATGTTGACGATCGTATTTTGTGGCAAGCACAGAACGATGAAAGCTATTGTGAAAACAAGGCAAAGGCTTTTGTTGACCAGTTGGAATCATGGGGGTGGCGCTGTTCAATATACGAATCTACGTCAGAAAATAAATCTGCGAAATCAAAACCAACAAGTAGTTCCTTAAGTGCAACTGCGCTTGAAAAGAAATTATACAATGCAGTTGAGTTAGATAACGTAGATAACCCGTCTTCTATTCGTTTCGATAAATATTTAGATGTTCTACGGGACTTTAATGAAAATAACTATATCAATGATGAGCCTAATGGGTACATTAGTGAATACCATGTTTATTATCTGTTAAATGAGCAGGCACATTTCATGGGGCATAAAGTTATAATATTGACGCTACCATCGGAAGGTGAGGGCGGGGAGGATTGTTGTCCTGATAGAAATTTTAAGATTTATCTTGAAACAGTCGGTACAACCGAACCACTGAAGGATTTTGCCGAGTCAAATAATTGTTATTTTAAAGACAAGTACATTTGGTCGTTTGGCGGGATGCGTTTTAGTTCTGGTGAGTACGCAGTGCTGGATTGTCACACCGACTAGAATACGAGTGACTATTAACGTGGATCTTTTATTGTTAATATTCGAGGGAAATGTCTTTATTTATCATCAGCCTGTTGTGCTATCAATATAAGTAATCAACATAAGAATGTAACTTTCGGGGCTACCTATGTGTGGAATTGTTGGTGCTGTTGCTGATCGTAATGTGACACCCATTTTATTGGAAGGACTGCGACGGCTGGAATACCGCGGTTACGACTCGGCCGGAATCGCGGTGATCGATGGCAACGCCTGCCTCGATCGCGTGCGCCGCGTGGGCAAGGTCCAGTCGCTGACCGAGTCACTGCAGCAGTCGCCGATCAGGGGGCTCACCGGTGTCGCGCATACGCGCTGGGCCACGCACGGGGAGCCGAGCGAATCCAATGCGCATCCACACATTTGCGATGAGTCGGTTGCTGTCGTGCATAACGGCATCATCGAAAACCACAGCGACTTGCGTGAACGGCAGTTAGCTGAAGGTTTTCGTTTCACATCGGATACGGATACCGAGGTTGCCGTACATCAGATCGAACATTATTTACGGGAGAAAGGCGATTTACTGGAAGCGGTGCGCCACGCGGTGACCGATTTTGAAGGCGCTTATGCGCTGGGTGTGGTCTCGGTGAGAGATCCACACCGCATGATCGCGGCACGCAGCGGTAGTCCGCTGGTGATCGGTGTCGGTCTGGGTGAACATTTCATTGCCTCCGATGCCTCGGCGCTGTTGCCGGTCACGCGCAGTTTTATCTATCTGGAAGAGGGTGATTTCGCCGACATCAGGCCCGACTCGCTGCTGATATACGACAAACAGGGCAATATCGTCGAGCGTCCAGCACGCGAAACCCAACTCAGTTCCGAGTCAACCAGCAAGGGCGGTTACCGCCATTACATGCTGAAGGAAATTTATGAGCAGCCATCGAGCCTGATCGAGGTGCTCGAAGGGCGCGTTCACGAAGGTAAAATTCTGGATTCGACCTTTGGTCCGGGCGCGGGGGAAATACTGGATTCGATCAAGCAGGTGCAGATCATCGCCTGTGGTACCAGTTATCACGCCGGCATGGTGGCCCGCTACTGGCTGGAGGAGCTCGCTGGTATCTCCTGCTGTGTTGAAGTCGCCAGTGAGTACCGTTACCGCAAGCCGGTGTTATCATCCGAAACGCTAGTCGTGACCATCTCCCAGTCCGGTGAAACTGCCGATACCCTGGCTGCCTTGCGTGGCATCAAGGAACATATTGGCCGCTCGTCACTGGCAATCTGTAATGTGCCGGAAAGCTCACTGGTACGCGAAAGCGAGCTGAAGTTGATGACGCGGGCAGGCCCCGAGATCGGGGTCGCGTCGACCAAGGCGTTTACCACCCAGTTGATCGCACTGTTGATGCTGGTGATCGCACTGGGCTCCCGGCGTGGCTTACCGGCCGAAAAAGTCCACGCGATTATGCACCATGTGGTGGAACTGCCCGGTTTGATGGAGAAGATACTGGCGTCTGCCGGTAGCATCAGCAACTGGGCCGATGCCTTTACCGATCGAGGCAACGCGATTTTTCTGGGCAGGGGATTGCTCTACCCGATCGCACTCGAGGGTGCGCTCAAGCTCAAGGAAATTTCCTATATCCACGCTGACGCCTATCCCGCCGGTGAACTCAAGCACGGTCCTATTGCGCTGATCGATCCCGACATGCCAACCCTCGCAATCGCCTGCAAAGACGGTCAGGAAGGCAAGATCAAGTCCAACCTGCGCGAGGTGCTGGCGCGTGGTGGCGAGGTGTATATGTTTGCAGACGAGCGTCTCGAGCTGGCCGATCTCGGCGAGCACTGCCATGTGATGCGACTACCAGCGGTCGAAGCCGAACTGGCGCCGGTGTTGTTCGCGTTACCCTTGCAGCTGTTCGCCTACTATGTCGCCGTGCACAAGGGCACCGATGTCGACCAACCGCGCAATCTGGCCAAGTCTGTCACCGTCGAATAAACAGGCTGCACGAATGTCGATCCATTCCCCGGATACTGCTTGCACCTCTGCAGGCTTGCTCGATGATCAAGCGTCCGCGGGCGATGCGTCATAAAACCGTTATAATCCAGAGTCCGGTAAGTCATTTTTAATCCGTTGTTTTCGTGCTAATCTATAACTATGTTGAATAAATCACGGACCTAATGACCCGCAAGCTGTATATCAAGACATTCGGCTGCCAAATGAATGAATATGATTCGGAGAGGATTTCCGATGTCTTAGCCGAATCGCACAGTCTTGAACTGACCTCCAACCCCGAAGAAGCCGATGTGCTTCTGCTCAATACCTGCTCTATCCGCGAAAAAGCCCAGGAAAAGGTGTTCTCTCAGCTCGGCCGCTGGAAAACCTGGAAGCAGGATAAGCCCGGCCTGGTGATCGGCGTCGGTGGCTGCGTGGCCAGCCAGGAAGGCGACGCGATTCAGCAGCGTGCACCGTATGTTGACATGGTCTTCGGCCCGCAGACCATTCATCGGTTACCGCGGATGTTGGACGATGTGGGACTGACGCATCAGCACGTCGTCGATATCAGTTTTCCGGAAATCGAGAAATTCGATCACTTACCCGAGGCCAAAGCCGACGGCCCGACGGCCTTCGTCTCCATCATGGAAGGGTGCAGCAAGTACTGTAGTTTCTGTGTCGTGCCGTATACCCGCGGAGAAGAGGTCAGCCGCCCGTTCGATGATATTTTGGCGGAAGTGGCAGGACTGGCCTCACAGGGTGTGCACGAAGTCAATCTGCTCGGGCAGAACGTCAATGCCTATCGCGGTGCGATGGGCCAAGAGCTCGACGCTGAAGCGGAACAGGCCGACCTTGCGTTGTTGATCAACTATGTCGCGGCGATCGACGGCATCGATCGAATACGTTTCACGACCTCCCATCCGTTGGAGTTTTCCGACCATTTGATCCAGGCCTACGCCGACGTGCCAGAACTGGTCAGTTTTGTGCATCTGCCTGTGCAATCGGGTTCCGACCGGATACTGGCGGCGATGAAGCGTGGTCATACCGCGTTGGAATACAAACAGATCATTCGTAAATTGCGCAGAGTGCGTCCGGATATAGCGATCTCGTCTGATTTTATCGTGGGATTTCCGGGTGAGACCGATGCCGATTTCGAGGCAACCATGCAATTGATCGACGACGTCGATTTCGATCAATCTTTCAGTTTTATCTATAGTGCGCGTCCTGGCACACCCGCTGCCGCATTGCCCGATGATACGCCGCTGGCGATCAAAAAACAGCGTCTGGCCTGTCTGCAGCAGGACATCGCAGCGCGTGCGCACCGATTCAGTCAAGCCATGATTGGCACGGTGCAACGTATACTGGTTGAAGGCCGTTCGAGGAAAAGCGACAGGCAGATGTCGGGTCGCTCCGAAAACAACCGTGTGGTCAATTTCGATGGTGACGTTGAACTGGCCGGCAGCTTCGTTGATATATTAGTTACCGATGCGTACAGTCATTCGCTGCAGGGTGAAATCGTCGCCAGTGGTGAAACCAGGTCCCAAGGTAAACTAGCCCGAGAGTGTTCAATTTAACATAACGCATGCCCATAAAAATCGTCAAAAGCCTGGATTTCGACCTCATACCCACTGACAATAATCGTTTGGCTAATCTATGTGGCCAGTTCAACGAGCATCTGCATCAACTGGAATCGTATTTCGATGTCGGTATCGCCTGCCGCAGCAGCCATTTTCAAATAGAGGGCCGTGATGAGAACCAGCGTGCAGCCATGGATGCAATCAAGAATTTGTACAATGTGACCGACAAGGAAACACTGACACCATCGAGCGTGCATCTTTACTTGAACGAATCCAACGGTGGGGGCGCGAGCGATCCAATCCGTAGAGACGAGCAGCACCGCTGGAGCATGAAAACCAGTAAGGCGACGATCAAGGGCCGGGGCAGGAATCAGGTAGCTTATTTGAAACAGATCCGAACATTCGATCTGACCTTGGGTGTCGGCCCCGCGGGTACTGGTAAAACCTACCTGGCAGTGGCCAGCGCTGTCAATGCGTTGGAGACCGATGAGGTGCAACGGCTGGTGCTGGTGCGACCCGCTGTCGAGGCTGGCGAACGTCTCGGCTTCTTACCCGGGGATCTGGCCCAGAAGATCGATCCGTATCTACGCCCGATGTACGATGCTTTGTATGAAATGATGGGTTTTCAAAAGGTCGCAAAACTGATCGAACGCAACGTCATAGAAATCGCACCGCTGGCCTACATGCGAGGACGCACCTTGAACGATTCCTTCATTATTCTCGATGAGGCTCAAAATACCACCATTGATCAGATGAAAATGTTTCTGACACGCATCGGTTTCGGCTCCCGGGCCGTGGTCACCGGTGATATCACCCAGGTGGACTTGCCACGCGATAAAATGTCGGGTCTACGTCACAGTATGAACTTGTTACGTGGCGTCGAAGGTATCGGTATTACCGAGTTTGCTGCTGCCGATGTTGTGCGTCATCCACTGGTAAAGAAGATCGTCGATGTATATGACAAGGAAGATGCCAGCTGATGTCGGTTACCTTAGAACTGTCTTTTTCCGAGTCAGTGGAAGCAGAGCAGGAAGATATTCCGGGTGCGGCTGCGATCCAGCGATGGGCCGAACAAGCTTGTTTGTGTGACGAATCCGTCATCGTCAGCGTGCAGATCGTCAGCGCTGACGAAATGCGTGAGCTCAACAAGAGCTGGCGCGGCCATGACATGGCAACCAATGTGCTGTCATTTACGATGCCATCCCCCGACGTCATCGACGTGAAAATACTCGGCGATCTTGCCTTGTGCGCTGCGGTTATCAAGGCTGAGGCGATGCAACAGCACAAAGCTGGCGACGCTCACTGGGCACACATGCTAGTGCATGGAATGTTGCACTTGCAGGGCTATGACCATATCGATGATAGTCAGGCGGGTCAGATGGAAGCACTGGAGATCCTCATACTTAGCCAGCTTGGCTATAGCAATCCCTATTTGGAATACGCTGATAAGCGTGTCGACGAAAAATCGGAAATAATACGATGAATACTGAACAATCTAAAGCATCACTGCTAAAACGGCTCTTTGCTGCTATCGCATCGTTTTTTGGTAAAAACAAGAATGAACGCGGTGAATTACTGGAATCACTCAGGGAAAGTCAACGCAATGGCCTGATCGATATGGATGCACTGATCATGATCGAAGGGGTGTTTCAGGTGTCGCAAATGCGCGTCAGGGACATCATGGTACCGCGTTCGCATATAGTGGTAATCCAGCAGGATCAGAGCATTGACAAGATGCTGGCAATCGTATCCGCGTCAGGGCATTCGCGTTTTCCGGTGATCGACGAAGGCCTCGATGAAATCGTCGGTATTTTGCTGGCAAAGGACCTGGTGCATTACAGCGACGAATCGAGCCGCCGGTCGTTCGAGCTGAAAGACATCATGCGACCTGCCGTGTTTGTGCCGGAGAGCAAACGCCTGAATGTGTTGCTGAAGGACTTTCGTACCAGTCGTAACCACATGGCCGTCGTTATCGATGAATACAGCGGCGTCGCTGGCTTGGTGACGATTGAAGATGTGCTCGAACAAATCGTCGGCGATATCGATGACGAACACGATGCGACTGATGAGATTAACATTCATCGACATGGCTTTCATCGCTATACCCTGAAGGGTGCGACGCCTATCGACGAGTTCAACGTTTTTTTTGACACTGATTTGAGTACCGACCAGTTCGACACCGTTGCTGGTTTGATCTTGAATAAGCTGGGCCACATGCCAGAGCGTGGCGAGGAAGTGACGATCGACCATTATCTATTCAAAATCATCAGTTCCAGTTCGAGGCGTATCAATAACTTGCAGGTTACCTTGTTGCCAGAGAGACGGTCGGTATCATCCGGCACCGCCTGATGTCGCTCACACCGCATGTTGTGAGCGCGAACTCGAAGCATAGCGATGGCTATGAGTCGACGAGCGCACGTGCCACTTGTTTGACTAGCGTGCCCAATCCCTCGTCATCCGCTGTACGAGCCCGTATTACTCAACAAGGTGCGAGATGATCACGCGGAAATTTGGAATCACGAAGGGTTTTGCATAGGAAAGGAATAACCGTTTGTATTTCCGACTGAACAAATTTCCATGTGGATTTAGCGATCAAGTGAGGACTCGTCCATCTGCTGAGAAATGCGGGCTAGAGGTTGATTAGCGCCGTGTTCTCCACACTGGCGCAGACAGATCGCTGGCCAGCAAGGATTTCCAGCTTGGTTGCCGGTGCGTTGATGACGCTCGCGTTTGCGCCGTTTGACTGGAGTTGGCTGGTCTTTCCGCTGCTGGCTTACCTTTTTTACCACTGGCACCGAGCGGATGCCTTTGGTGCTTTTTTACACGTTTGGCTATTCAGCCTCGGCATGCGCTTGACCGGCATCTGCTGGATTTTTTTCAGCCTGTATTTTCACGGTGGCAGTCCGGCGGTACTCGCGGTCGCGATCATTGTTCTGTTATCGGCGTATCTTGCATTGTTCCCGGCGGTGGCAGCGTATCTGGTAAACCGCTACTGCCATGCGAATGACTTGATTCGTTTGCTCGTGGTTTTTCCCAGTACCTGGTTGCTGGCGGAGTGGGCAGTTGGCATCACGCTGACGGGTTTTGCCTGGATGCAACCGGGTTATACCCAGATCGATTGGCCATTGGCGGGTTATGCCCCTGTGTTTGGCAACCACGCCGTCGGTGGCTTGATTGCCGTGTGCGCAGGTGCTTTGCTTGCGGTTGTAAAAAATCTGATTTCCTGGCAAAAGGCGCTGATTCTGGTCGGCCTGATCTGGGGTACAGGTTTCGCATTGAAACAGATCAGTTGGACAGAGCCCGCCGGAGATGACATCGAGGTCGCCCTGATTCAGGGAAACATTCCACAGGAACTCAAATGGAAGCGTCATATGCACCGAAAAACGCTGGAGATATATCGCGACCTGACGCTCGAACATAAAGACGTTGATCTGATTGTCTGGCCAGAGACGGCCATCCCTGATTACAAGCATCGGGTTCCTGCCTACCTGATCAGTTTGCGACAGGCCTTGCAGCCAGGCGATACCGACTTGTTGGTAGGCTTGTTCATCAAGAACCTGGATAGCGGGCGTTATTACAACAGCGTGCTGAGTGTGAACGGTGGCGAGTATCGCAAACGTCATCTGGTGCCGTTGGGTGAATATATACCGCTTCGATCCCTGATCGGCTTCTTTAATCGCTGGATCGATATCCCGATGTCAGACATCGGTTCCGGCCCGGATGATCAAGCTTTACTGGTCGTGGCAGGACAGCCCGTGGGTGTCAGTATCTGCTTTGAAGACATCTTTTCCAGAGACGTACGCAGGGATTTGCCGCAAGCAACGGTTTTGGTGAATGTCAGCAATGACGCCTGGTTTGATGGTTCACACCAATCGCGACAGCATCATGCGATAGCGCGGATGCGGGCACTGGAAAGCGGCCGCTACATGCTGCGTGCCACCAATACCGGCATCTCATCGATCATCGGACCACAGGGTGAGGAAGTTCTCGTGGCACCGCCAGCTGAGCGTTATGTGTTGAGGGCGAAAATCACACCGTTCACAGGTCAAACGCCCTACGTTTTCTGGGGCGACGGCTTCGCACTGTTGTTGGTGCTGTTAGTTCTCGGTGGAATTTGTCTCTGGCCTCGATTGCAGCAACGCGCTGGTTCGGCTTAATCTGTAACTTTGCCGCATGTCGTATCAGCCGAACCTTACTCAGGAGATATGTGTCCGCGAATACCGCGAAAGGCGCCAAAAAACCTTTGTTTTATTAATAAGTTGTGTGCTTTGCGTTCTGAGCGGATGTATATGAAATGAGCATCGATCGATAACAGCGTTAGTCTTTGAAGTCGGCGCGTTTGAAGGTGTTATGTCCGCACTCGGCACATGCTTCGATATGCGAGGTCGTGGTGAAGGCAACTTTAAGGCCGCAGGCGGTGCACTGCAGTGTTCCCGGACCGGTGATTTCACCCGAATAGTACAGGCTGAGTTCACGGTTCTGTACGCCCAGCTGTTCCAGTTCGACACGCGTTTTGTCAGCGACTGAGAGAAATAGATCGATCAGCTTGCGTTCAATCACCTCGATGTCCAACATCAACCAGTCGCTGAACTCGGAGCTGCTTTCCATCATGTATTCGGCAGCATCGTTAATGTCGCGTTTGATGAAGTTGCTGATTTCTTCGGCTTCATCCTGGGTGATATCACTGATGTGCGTTATTTCCTCTCGCGCCATCGAAATGGCCTTGCTCAGTGACATTTCGCTATCTTCGGCTTTGTCAAACGCTGACCTGATAGAAGCCATCATTTGATTGTATGCGTCGATCAGTCGGTGTGATGGTTGCTCGCTCATTTGGCTCATCATACTCCGTACAAACGTGTTTTCCGGTTTCTTTGCTAGCACCTCTAGTGTATCCTTTCAGCCGCCTAAGTTTCATTAATATTGATCAAATTTATAGACCAGATCATTTTTACATGCCGGGGACATCCGACGAACTGTAGTCAGTCAATATGAGCAAAGAATACAATCCGCAGTCGATTGAAACAGAAGTTCGCCAATTATGGCAACAGCGTCGCACGTTTGCCGCTGGCGAGGATTCGGATAGAGAAAAATTTTACTGTCTGGCGATGTTCCCGTACCCCAGCGGACGCTTGCATATGGGGCATGTGCGTAATTACACCATTGGTGACGTCATCGCTCGCTACCAAAGAATGCAGGGTAAAAATGTACTGCAGCCGATGGGTTGGGACGCCTTCGGAATGCCGGCAGAGAACGCGGCTATCAACAACAAGGTTGCGCCCGCAAAATGGACCTACGAAAATATCGACTATATGCGCGATCAGCTCAAACAGCTCGGTTTTGGCTATGACTGGGACCGTGAGCTGGCAACCTGCCAACCCGGTTACTATCGCTGGGAACAATGGCTGTTCACACGTTTGTTCAACAAGGGACTGGCCTACAAAAAGACTGCTGCTGTCAACTGGTGCCCGCATGATCAGACTGTCCTGGCCAACGAGCAGGTCGTGGATGGCAAATGCTGGCGTTGTGATACCACGGTCGAGCGTCGCGAAATCGCCCAGTGGTTCATGAGAATCACAGACTATGCCGACGAGTTGCTGGCTGACATCGACAAACTCGATGGCTGGCCGGAGCAGGTGCGGACCATGCAACGCAACTGGATCGGACGCTCGGAAGGTGTAGAGATGCATTTCGATGTCAATGGTGAATCACCGCTGACCATCTATACGACGCGGCCGGATACGCTGATGGGTGTCACTTATCTCGCTGTTGCAACCGAGCACCCGCTGGCCCGGAAAGCAGCTGCGACTGACGCTGAATTGCGCGCGTTTATCGACTCCTGCAAAGCCGATGGCACCGCGGAGGCCGATTTGGCGACAATGGAAAAGAAAGGCATGGACACTGGATTCAAGGCCCAGCATCCGATTAGCGGAGAGCAAGTGCCGGTTTGGGTCGCCAACTTCGTGTTAATGGGGTACGGCTCGGGTGCGGTGATGTCTGTGCCGGCGCACGATACCCGTGATCATGCCTTTACGCGCGCCTACGGTCTGCCAATCAAGCAAGTCATTTATCCGGCGGACGGTTCGGAGATTTCTACCGAGTCGGAGGCGTTTACTGACAAAGGCATACTGAAAAATTCGGGTGAATTTGACGGACTCACATCCGCACAGGCTTTCGGCGCCATCGCAGACAAACTGCGGTCGATCGGCAAAGGTGATCGGCAGGTGAATTTCCGCTTGCGGGATTGGGGCGTATCGCGCCAGCGCTACTGGGGTACGCCGATCCCGATCGTCAATTGTGACGCTTGTGGCGCTGTCGCTGTTCCTGAAGATCAACTGCCGGTCATCCTGCCTGAGGATGTTGACTTCAGCGAGGGCATCGGCTCGCCGATCAAACACATGCCGGAATTTTATCAGACGTCTTGCCCTCAGTGCGGCGGTAATGCGGAGCGCGAAACCGATACCTTCGATACGTTCTTCGAGTCGTCCTGGTATTACGCACGCTTCGCCTGCCCAGATGCCGATGCTATGTTGGATCATCGAGCCGATCACTGGCTTCCGGTCGATCAGTATATCGGTGGTATTGAACACGCTGTATTGCATCTGTTATACGCCCGCTTTTTTCACAAGCTGATGCGCGATGAGGGCCTGGTCAAAACCGACGAACCTTTCACTCGCTTGCTCACTCAGGGCATGGTACTCAAGGACGGCAGTAAAATGTCAAAGTCCAAGGGCAATACCGTCGATCCCCAAGGGCTGATCGATCAATACGGTGCCGATACGGTGCGTCTGTTTACGATGTTCGCATCACCGCCTGACCAGTCGCTGGAATGGGATGATAAAGGTGTCGAAGGCGCGTCGCGTTTTCTCAAGCGCCTGTGGAATACAGCAGCGACGGCAGCCGGCAAGGCCGGTGCACTGGATAAAAGTAGCCTGTCTGAAGAGCAGAAGGCGATGCGTCGCAAGCTGCATGAAACCATCCGCAAGGTGAGTGATGATATCGGTCGACGCTATACCTTCAATACCGCGATTGCGGCCATTATGGAGTTGATGAATCATCTGGGACGGTTTGACGATGACTCCGAACAGGGTCAGGCTGTCTTGCACGAGGCCGTTAGCGCTGTTGTGATGATGCTGTCGCCGATCGTACCCCACATCACCCAACACCTTTGGCAACAGTTGGGTCATGGTTCTCTGCTTGCCGAACAGCACTGGCCTGATTACGACGAGTCAGCGCTCGAACGCGATCAAATAGAGCTGGTCGTGCAGGTCAACGGTAAGTTGCGATCGAAAATCAGTGTACCGGCGAACGCAGACAATGATGCTATCGAAAACACCGCGCTGAACGATGACAAAATACAGCGTAATATTCAGGATAAAACCGTGCGTAAGGTCATTATCGTGCCCGGGCGTTTGGTCAATGTAGTGGTGGGGTAATGCACAAGATCCAATTTCTCGGTGTGGTGTTATTGACAACGATGCTGGCTGCCTGTGGCTTCCATCTGCGCGGCTCCTACGAACTGCCAGCGCACTTGTCTCCGTTGTACATCGATAAGGAATCGATGAGTTTGCAGCTTTTCAGAGAATTGCGTTCGAGCTTGAAGCTCAGCGGGGCCGAGCTTATCGAGGATGCCGCTGAGGCGGCTTCGGAACTGAAGGTTGACTTCGAACAGCAAACACGCGATGTGATCTCGGTCGATTCGCTGGGGCGGGCACGCGAGTATCGTCTGATCTACCGACTAACGTTCTCATTGCAGACCGGGGAGGACACCGCGATCGATGGCAGCCGCATCGAACTCACGCGTAATCTGCTGTTTAATCCGGAAACCGTACTGGGTGTCGCCGAGGAGACGGAGCTGATCTACAACGATATAATTGCTGACACTGCCAGGCAGATCGTTCAACGCATGCAGGCCCTGGAATAAGACACGCCTGCACCTATGAACCTAGATGAACGTTCGTCCAGATCAACTGGCTGATATTCTCAATAGGCAAATCCATCCGCTGTATCTGATCAGTGGAGCCGAACCGCTTCAGGTCATGGAAGCGGCGGACAACGTGCGTACGAGCTGTCGTCAGCAAGGTTACACTGAACGCGAAGTGTTCGATGTTGACGCCAGTTTTGACTGGCAGCGGCTTCGGGACGAGGCCAACAGTATGTCGTTATTTTCCACCCAGCGGGTGCTGGATGTGCGTATGCCGTCGGCTAAACCGGGTCGGGAAGGCGCACAGGCGTTGAAAGATTACGCTGCAGATATCCCCGAGGATACCGTCTTGTTGATCACGGCAGGCAAACTCGAGGCTGCACAAAAAAAGAGCGCCTGGTTCAAGGCGCTGGACAGTGTAGGTATAGTGATGCAGTGCTGGCCGATTGGGCCCGAGCGCCTGCCGGCCTGGGTAAGGCAACGGTTTCAGTCACGGGGGATGCGGCCCAGCCCGGATGTGGTGGACTACGTCTGCCAACGGATTGAAGGTAACTTGCTGGCCGCAGCGCAAGAAATCGACAAACTCGATCTATTGCTCGGTGCAGGCAATGTCGATATCAGCACGGTCCGCGAAGCCGTCGCAGACAGCTCTAGATTCGATGTCTTCGAGCTCGCTGACAGTGCATTGACCGGCGATCAGCACCGAGTGATACGAATCATGCAGGGACTGCATGCTGAAGGCCAGGAACCTGTCTTGGTGACATGGGCGCTGGCGAAAGACATTCGGGTGCTCGCGGCAGTTTCAGCCGGCCCGGGTTCAGCTGACCATGGCTTGAAGCGGGCCGGTGTCTGGCCGAACCGTTTGCCACTATTCAAATCGTGTCTTTCCAGGCACGCCACAGCTGGATTCAAGCGCATGCTGCAGCATTGCGCAACGATTGATGGTATCAACAAAGGCCAGCAAGCCGGCAATGTCTGGGATGAACTTCAGCGGCTGGCTTACCAGCTTGCCGCCTGATGAGAAATGCGGGCTAACAAGTGCCAAAAAGATATTGCGGCGGTGCCTCATGAAAAATATGTCGTATGCATATGAAAATATTATATTATTTATTCTCATATGGTGCTTGCGATGGGGCGGTCTGGCGTTATGGCGCAGGCCGGAGAGCGGCTGAGAAAGTAGTCGCGCAATGTTATGGCAGAGCGTGCTGGCTCGCCAGAGGTAGATACATTATTGCGAAAATTATCAGCCTCGATTCGATATAATGTGGTTTTTGAACCATCCTGTATGACCAATTTGAAAGAGTATAATTTATGGGCGCTGAGGCGGAACGGGTAAAAATGGATATCAAAGCTTACATGAAAGACGTCGGCCAGCGCGCGCGTTCAGCATCCCGGGATATCGGCAAGGCGGACACCGGGTTGAAGAACGCAGCTTTGAATGCAATCGCTGATCGAATCGATGCAGTTGCCGAAGACTTGAAGCGGGAAAATTATAAGGATCTGGAAGCTGGCAAGGCGCGTGGATTGAATGCGGCGCTGCTGGACCGGCTCCAACTCACCGATCAGCGTATTGCCGGCATGTCTGAAGGTCTGCGTCAGATCGCGGCACTACAGGATCCGATCGGCGAGATCACCGGCCTGACTTACCGACCTTCCGGCATACAGGTGGGGCGTATGCGTGTCCCACTGGGTGTTATCGGTATCATCTACGAGTCCCGCCCCAATGTGACTGCCGATGCCGCCGGCTTGTGTCTGAAGGCGGGCAACGCCGCCGTCCTCCGCGGCGGATCCGAGGCCATTCACTCCAATCTGGCGATCGCCGCTTGTATCCGTGCTGGCCTCGAACAAGTGGGCTTGTCCACGTCTGTGGTCCAGGTGATTGAAACCACCGATCGCTCAGCTGTCGGAGAAATGCTGAAATTGAAGGACAACATCGATGTGATTATTCCACGCGGCGGCAAAGGCCTGATCGAACGCATCGCCACTGAATCAGAAGTGCCGGTGATCAAACACCTCGACGGCATTTGTCATGTGTATATTGATGATGAGGCCGACTTCCAGAAAGCGGTCAAGGTCGCCTTCAACGCCAAAACCCAGCGTTATGGTACCTGTAATACGATGGAGACGCTGCTTGTGGCTGAATCAGTCGCAGCTGACGTGTTGCCCGATCTGTGTGCGCATCTTGAAAGCGAAGGCGTCGAGCTACGCGGCTGCGATAAGACACGGGCGATCATGGATGACGTGTCAGCTGCGATGGAACAGGACTGGGATAGCGAGTATCTGGCTCCGATTCTGTCCATTCGCGTCGTCGATGGTATCGATGCAGCGATCGATCATATCAACACCCATAGCTCCCAACACACCGATTCGATCATTACCGAAAACTACAGCACCGCGCGGCGTTTCCTGCGTGAGGTTGATTCCAGTTCGGTCATGGTCAACGCATCTACTCGATTTGCCGATGGCTTTGAATACGGTCTGGGTGCAGAAATCGGCATCAGTACCGATAAGCTGCACGCCCGCGGTCCCGTTGGCTTGGATGGTCTGACGTCACAAAAGTACATTGTCCTGGGTGACGGCCATATCAGGAAGTGACAGTGACGATGAAAGCCAGGCCTGTGACCGGTAGCGGGGATGGCGCGGATCAGTTCTCGGTCGTGCTTTTCCGGCGTAGCTGGTGCGCCGCTGTTTCTGTCTCATCTTCGTCGCGTTTATGATCGGCATTTTGGGCGGTACCTTTGATCCGGTCCATTTTGGACATTTACGTCCGGCGCTCGAGGTCATGCAGATCATCGGTCTTCGACAGGTGCGTTTCGTACCAAATAGCATTCCTCCGCATCGCCAAGCCCCCTGGTTAAATTCCGAGAACCGCCTCGAGCTGTTGAACACGGCGATTGCTGACCAATCCGGTTTTGTGCTCGATGAGCGCGAATTGCGCAGGCAAGGTCGATCGTACATGGTAGACACGCTCGCATCCCTGCAGCAGGAATTTGCATCAGAATCAATTTGCTTGATTCTGGGTATGGATGCCTTTCTAGGTTTGAGGCAATGGTATCAATGGCAGCGCATACCACAATTTTGCCATTTAATCGTGACGACACGGCCTGGATTCGAATTCGATTCAGGGGATATCGACGACTTGCCGGTGACGTTGGCAACATCAGCCTACGAGCTGGACGAAGTTACTGCCGGCCGAATCCTGTTACAATCGGTCACGCAGCTCGATATTTCCGCGAGTGCGATCAGGAACATGTTAGCTCGCGGACAAAGCGTGCGTTACTTGTTGCCTGACCCGGTGAATGACAAATTGTTGAAGATGGTGAAAAACTGAACATGTTGACTGAGGAACTGAAAAGCCTGGTGATCGGTGCACTCGAAGACCTGAAAGCCGAGCGTATCGTCGCGTTGGATGTGCGAGATAAAACGGATGTGACCGATTACATCATCGTGGCCAGCGGCAACTCGAGCCGGCACGTAAAGGCGATTGCCAATAATGTGGTAGTCGAAGCGAAGAAGGCGGGTCAGACACCGCTGGGGGTTGAAGGCGAAACGGATGGTGAATGGATGTTGGTAGATCTTGCCGATGTGGTTGTCCACGTTATGCAACCCCAGGTGCGTCAGTTCTATAATCTGGAAAGCTTGTGGCAAGTTGACATGACAAGACGGCAGGAATCTGGTTGATCTGTGCGTGTTTACCTGACGGCGGTTGGTCATAAAATGCCTTCGTGGGTCTATCAGGCCTGCGATGAATACATCAAGCGTTTGCCGCCGGAATTACAGATCAAAACCATCGAAGTGCCATTGATCAAACGGGGTAAGAATGCTGATATTAAGCGTATCCGCAGAGACGAAAGCAGAAAGCTGATAGCGGCGGTACCGTCAGGATGCGCGCTGATCGCACTGGATGTCCAAGGTCGAAAGGTGACGACGGAACAGCTCGCCGAACGCCTGGATCAGTGGATGTTGCACGGAAAGGATATCGCGTTGCTGGTCGGTGGCCCGGATGGGCTTTCGGATGAAATACTGCAGCAGGCTGAGCAGAGACTCTCCCTGTCAGATTTAACCTTCCCCCATCCGCTGGTTCGCATCATCATTGCTGAACAGTTGTATCGGGCATGGAGCATTCTCAGTCATCATCCTTATCACCGGGCTTAAGCCAATCTACTCTGCCCGTGCAGGTTGATCCTAGATTCCGCAGTTGACTGCTATTATCACTGCTTAACGCTATGATTTTTCGAAGAGAAGCGCAGGTAATGACACTCACCCAATAGGTGAGTCGCTACACAGTTTATCACTGCCCCTCAAGCGCCATGGCGGCGTTGCAACTTTTGCTAAGGACTACGGCCATTAGCCGCAAGTCGCGCCTTGCCCTGACACTTGAGGGACAGCGCTAAATCTGTGTTCAACTGAGGAATCTAGGTTGATCCGCTACGGCGACCGTGTCGCAACAGTAAACTGTGACGTAATTCACGCCTTGGGGACGTTAGATGATGCATTATTGTTCTAGCCCGCATTTCTCACCAGGCGGGTTCCGGCCTGCTCCCGTGATCCTGGTGAGAAATGCCGTCTGATATGTGTGCCCATCTGGTGCTGGCTTCCGGCTCACCCCGCAGGCAAGAGCTGTTGCGACAAATCGGTGTGGAGTTTCATGTTCACGTGGTCGATATGGATGAATCCATGCTGCCCGGCGAGGCGGTCATTACACACGTCAAACGACTGGCGCTGGAAAAAGCGCGTGCGGGTTATCGGCTAGCCTGTGCGCCCATCAACGGCTGCGTCGCATTGGGAGCCGATACCGTCGTCGAAATTGATGGCGATGTGCTTGGCAAGCCGCAGGACGCCGGGCAAGCTGCGGCTTTTTTAGCTAGACTTTCAGCAAGGAAACATAGGGTGCACACTGCTGTTGCCGTGGTTACATCGGCTACTGAACAGATAGCGCTGAGTAGCAGTGAAGTCGAATTTACCAGGCTCTCAGAACAACAGATCGATCGTTATGTCAAAACCGGTGAGCCGCTGGATAAAGCGGGCGCCTATGCGATCCAGGGAGTGGGTGGTCAGTTTATCGTCAATTTGAATGGGAGCTATTCGGGTGTAATGGGACTGCCTCTGTATGAGACCGTAGAATTGCTCGTGGCATGCGGCCTCAGATGTGCGATATAAATCAGGTTACTTGAAGAATACTAATAATGTCTATCAGTAAGGAAATTCTTGTCAACATCACCCCGCAGGAGACGCGCGTAGCGATCCTCGAAAACGGTATGGTGCACGAGATCTACATCGAACGCCGTCGGAGTAAGGGACTCGTTGGTAACATATACAAGGGATTAGTTGCTCGTGTCTTACCAGGAATGGAGGCTGCATTTGTCGAGATTGGGCTCGAGCGTGCAGCTTTCTTACATGTCTCCGATGTCGCTCAAGCACGACAGAACGGAACTAATGGCCAGGCGCATATCAGCCAGGTCTTGCGCGAGGGTCAGGAGCTATTGGTTCAGGTGATCAAGGACCCACTTGGCACCAAGGGTGCACGCCTGACCACCAATTTAACGATACCTTCCCGTTATCTGGTATTTATGCCGAATACCGACAATGTCGGTGTGTCTTCGCGAATAGAGAATGAGGACGAGCGTGAACGCCTGCGTAATATGTTGATGTCGCAGGATGAGCGTGCTCAGGACACCGGTTATATCATTCGCACTGCGGCCGAAGTGGCGACGACGGAATCGATCGCTAGCGATGTGACCTACCTCAACCGTCTGTGGGAGACGGTCAATCATAAGGCCATTGAAGTGCACGCGGGCTCTGTGGTTCACAAAGATCTACCGCTTTATCTGCGTGTTTTGCGTGACATGGTGGATGAGGATCTCGAAAAGATTCGAGTGGACTCGAGAGAGACTTACACGATCATGAAAGAGTTTGCTCTGACCTATGTACTCGAGGTTGAAGATGTTATCGAACACTACCCGGGTGAGCGCCCGATTTTCGATCTTCACGGCGTCGAAGACGAGATCCAGAAAGGCCTGGAGCGAAAAGTACACCTGAAATCCGGCGGCCATTTGGTCATTGATCAAACGGAGGCAATGACCACGATCGATGTCAATACCGGTGCCTTTGTCGGTAACCGAAACCTTGAAGAGACGATATTCAAGACAAATCTGGAAGCTGCCCAGGCCATTGCCCGCCAGTTACGTCTGAGAAATCTCGGTGGTATTGTCATACTCGACTTTATCGACATGAACGAGGAGGAACACAAGCGGCAGGTGATGCGCGCGCTGGAGAAGGCACTGGAAAAGGATCATGCCCGCACGCAAGTGTGCGAAGTATCAACGCTCGGTCTTGTCGAGATGACGCGTAAAAGAACACGTGAAAGCCTGGAACACGTGCTATGCACGACTTGCCCAACGTGTGAGGGTCGTGGTACCGTCAAATCGGCTGAGACGGTGTGCTACGAGATTTTTCGCGAAATTCTGCGTGAAGCGAGACAGTTCGATGCCAAGGAACTGCTGGTGCTAACCTCTCAGGAAGTCGTCGATCTGTTGGTTGATGAGGAATCCGCCAGTCTTGCGGAACTCGAAGACTTTATCATGATACCGATCAAATTCCAGGTCGAGGCGCTGTTTACCCAAGAGCAATACGACATTGTGATTATGTGAATGTCACTATGGCCTGTTAACACTATGCGGATACCCATCGACGGCGGCCATTTTTTTGCAGGACAAGGCGCACTGAGCGCAGTTTGGTTGTTCCAGATAAACGATGCGCAACGCCGCATGGCTGCATTGGAGTGCCAACCCGAAGGGACGGGGCCATTTTTCCGCAGGATTGCGTTACACTTTCGCTTATGTACACCAGGTAAACGGCGCTCAGTGCGCCTTGTCCTGCAAAAAAATGGCCGCCGTCGATGGGTATCCGCATAGTGTCAACAGGCCCTGGTTACTTAATGAGCAGTATCCTGAGCAGCAGCTGCTGCCTGTTGCTGCTGGGCTTGTTGCATATACAGGGCATTGAAGTTCACTGGCGCAAGCAGTAACGGTGGAAAACCACCCTTGCTCACGAGCTCGGCTATGGCTTCTCGCGCAAACGGGAAAAGCGTTTCAGGACAAAATGCACCCAGCATGCCCCTCAGGTTATCCTGCTCGAAGCCGGCGACAGTGAAAATACCTGACTGTGTCAACTCAACCAGAAAAGCCGTTTTCTTGTTTTGCTTCGCGGTGACGGTTATTTTCAGATCTACCTCAAATGCATCCTGGCCGATTGATTTATTTGAGCTATTCAGTTGAATATTGACTTCTGGTTGCCACTCGCCGTCAGCAAAAACTGTTGGCACATTGGGCGACTCGAATGATACGTCTTTTAGATAAAGCTTTTGTATTGAAAATTGCTGTTCCTGCGCCTGGCCCTCGGCTTGCCCTTGCGCTGGTTGGTTTTCCTCGGCCATGATGATATCTCTATATTTAGATTAGTATTTGTAGTTATTTTTTAGTAAGTGGCAAATTAGCCTCTTGCCAGTTCAGAACTCCGCCAGCAAGGTTATGCACATTACTGAAACCCGAACTCTTGAGAATTCTACAGGCTTTGCCGGAAACATTACCACTGCGGCAATAGGCCAGAATGGGCTTGTTCTTATCATCCGCCATGCTGTCAAGCTGGCTTTTTAACGCTGTAAGCGGGATATTTTTAGCGCTCTTGATATGACCGTTATTAAAATCAGCCGCCTCACGCACATCCAGCACAACGGCGTCATCATTGTTCATTAGCCGAATCGCTGCCGTCGGGTCCATCTGGTTTGCCC
>JABDQW010000279.1 GCA_013042055.1 Gammaproteobacteria bacterium
GCGTCAAAATCCTCTGCTGCAGGTTTGCCGGTAAAAAAAGGCTCAAACAGATGCATCTGCTCTTCAGCAGTCAGTCCAAGTCCGTTGTGCGGGATTTTTATCCACAGATTGTCATAACTCTTAGCCAGGATGATTTTGATTGTTGGTTCGAAACCTGCAGTCTCTTTTTTCAGCGTCAGTGCATGACAGGCGTGACGAAACAGGCTCAGTAAAACCTGCTGTAGTTCGGTGATATAGCAGGGTACCAGGGGCAGGTTTTTTTCAAAATTCCGCTCAAGTTTAACCTGCTTAAAAGGAAGCTCATCCGAGATAGAAATGACTTCATTGGCAAGGCTGATGGTATTCTCCATCACATCAACAATATCGGCCATCTGTTTTTTGCCTTTACGGCTTCGGGCGAAGGCCAGCAAATTACTGATAATGGTGGCGACCTGCTCGGCCTTGGCAGACATATCGGTGATTATGGTATTGAGCTTTTGCGCCTGATCACTATCAGAGATTTGCTGCGGTTCATTCGCACCGCTGATGATCCGCTGAAAACGCTTCAGATCCATCATCATTGCCTGCAGCGGCAAGTTAATGTCGTGAGCCATGGTCGAAGCCAGCTCACTCATAAATGACATTTTATCATTGTGAATCAACATCTTTTCAGCAGCGGCCTGTTTTGTCACATCATCGACCAGGATAACAACCCCGGCATCCTGCTCCTGTAACGGGTAAATAGTAATATCGTAATGATAGAGGCTGCGCAGGCTCTGCTTGAGATGAATAATTTTGTTATCCTGGATCGATTGCTCAACATGCTCAGGAAGAACCGTCGTCTGCGGATAGGCATCCCATAATGTTTTACCCAGTGCATCTTTTGATGATATTCCTGAAACATCTTCAACCTGCTTATTCCAGTGAGTGACGAAGCCATTTTTATCCAGGCCCACCAGCATCAACGGCATCGACGTTAAGATATCTTTGATATAAGACTCGGAGGATCGTAATTGATCGGCCGTAATCACGTGTTTCGCGACCTCCTCTTCCAGCGCCCGATTACTCTCCAGCAGCAGTTGATTGGACTGGTCCAGCATCGCAGTGCGCTCCTGCACTCGTATCTCCAGTTCATTTCGAATAGCGGTTAACTCAAGATTCGCCTTATAGGCTCTGCGACGGGCTATAAACAGAAAGATGGTTACAATCGATAACAGAACCAGCAGTGTACCGCCGGTATAATTAGCCAGATGCTGCCAGTTTCTTACGCCGTTTTCATCCTTAAAAAGGCCATCTATAAATGTTAGAACAGTGGGACTCTGCAAAGCTAGAATCGCAAACAAAGCCAGAATCGCAAACAATGATTTGTTTTTCATAACAGTAGTATCACCCAGACCGCGGTAATTTACTTTACCACAACCCGCATAGCGGCCCGTTTCATGAGCAGTCTATCTCGTCATTGATAAAATAATTTAATAAAAACAATAACATAATAAACTCCAATTTTGGAATCTATGGTGCATTGTTAATTGATTTAATGGTTGTAATAAATAGGGAGATGTCAATCGAGGAACTCCGCTACGAAGCGAGCGGTCGGGACTCTGACAGAATCGTCTGGTGAGAAATGCGGGCTAGCTGTCAGACGATTGAAACAGACGCTTATCGATTCAGCAAGCCGCGTGTTTAATGATCGGGCACTATACCGCAGAGCGGATGATACTCTGTTGACTCCTCTGTGTGATGCTCACGTTGCGAACAAAGATATGACGCTTGCTCGCGTGTGTAAAACACACCGTTGCGTATGAAGCCGGCGACAATTGAGGATTTGATGGCGACGACTTCGCCCGCGTCGTTACGCTCGGTGACCCATTCAACCGGCACGCCATCCATTACGTGCATCGGCGCCGGGCTACCATCAGAGAAGCGGGCGAGCTCAGATCTTCTGGAATCGGAGTCGTAGAACGCTGGATGAAAACCCTGGCTGTAATTCTCCTGGCTGACACCACCGGTATTTTCGAATTCTAAGTTTTGCCGACGAAGTTCTTGGTGGCAAATAGACTGTTTCATCGATCGATCCCCGATGCTGAACAGGTCGACAGATTTGGTTCAGTGATCTGAGCGGGTTTACACGACACGCCAGGAAACCTGACACCAAATGGTATGACATGGTTATCATTGGCCGAATAGTGGGTGATTGACCACGCGCGTGGGTCGACGGAAATGCTAACAGTTGGATGTTTTTTTCTCATTTCATTTTCCAATACCAACACTTGATGTTGTACTGGCAGATGCTGTCGAATCCAGCTAGCATCTACGTTGATCTTTTGATCAAAAAATGGGAAATAAATCCCATAACCGCGCCTATCAGACTAAACTCACTGCGTCCGCTTGTCAACATAATACGTACAATTAACGCAGTTATAACCATGAGCCGTAATCTTAAAAAATCACTTTTATATATATAGATCAATAAGTAAATAAACTAACGTAACAAAATACTTTAATTCCCACTGCGATCGGCTGATATTCGACTGGTCTGCGACACGATCAAATGATAACAAGCGCGTCTCGAGCCAGTTGAATGGTGGGAGAGGCCAGTGCTGGTTGTTAACACGGATCAACTTTCATTGCAGGCAGCATAGTAGACTGATTCAAGCCTGTGTGAATATCCACGGTGGGCAGGATTACACTAAAGTCTAATGCAGCCAAGGATCGAATCCGCGGTTTCAGGCCGGATGCATCATGGTGATCGTCGAGCGCGTCTTTACCGGCCGACGGAATATCGAGCCGTTGTTCATTGAGCTTCGTGTCTTGCGCAGCGAGCTGATTGTTTTGAACGCGAAAATTACGAAAATCTTGATGCATTGAATCAGTTTCCTACCAACCGGTGAGTCGCAACGCTGTGGCTGTGTGGTGTTGCGACTGAATGCCGGCTTTCGAACCGGGGTGTAATCCGCACATCCCCGGCCGGGAAGTAATAGGGGCCGAGCCCGGGTTAAAATTTGTACATCGCCATAAACTGCAACCGCGTCATGCTACCGTCTGCACCGGTTTCGATCTCACGGTTTGCGAGCGCGAGTTCGCTGCCGAGGGTCAAGTTTTTAGCCCAGTCATAGAACACGTTCGCGCGGGCGCTATCAGTACCCTTCGTCGCGCTGGTACCGGTCAGGGCCGTATTATTGTCGATATCGATCCGCGAATAGGTAAAGTTGCTGCGCCATTTCGCGTTCCACAGGTGACGGTAAGACGCGAACAAGCCCATGGAGTCGATGGCTTCCAGCTGGTTATTGTTGTCCACCACGGCGCCGTTGGACACATTCAGACCGATGTACCGACCCATACCGCTGCCGACATTGATGCCGAAACGGATGTCGTCTTTATTGGCGAACAGGTACTTGCCGGTCAAACTGACCCCCCAAGAAGGCGTTGAATCGTTCACGCTACCCGCCGGCGTCTCACCGGAATTGTTATAGCTCAACTGACGCAAGAGCACGGCGCCGACCAGTGACAGGTCCTTGTTTTGGTAGATATAGCGGCCAACAAGATCGGGTAATTCATTGTCGTCGGCAACGACGCGCGTGCCACCGCCGGTGGGTGTGACTGTGGTTTCCGGGTTCTCGATCGCGACCTGCCAGTTGTTACGGGTGTATCGGATCTGAGGCTGGCGTATGAAGATGCCGGCGTCGGTATTGCCGATAAAGTCGACGGTTTCGGGCAGCGAGGCCACATTCTGAAACGTCGACCAGGTCTGACCGAACAACCACTTGCCGTACGATATATACGCATGGCGCAAGCGCGGGGCGTAGGAGTTGCTGATACGTTCATCGCCGAGCGGATTCACCATGAAATCGACTTCGATGTAGCTCTTCAGATTTTGCGCACCGATCTTAGTGTCAGTCGCAAGATGAATCCTGGTCTGGCGGGCGTGCATATCGAATACGGTGTTTTCACTGGTGCCACCAACCGGTGTTACGCTCGGAATATAGAAATCTCGGCCAGGACTGCTGCCGGCTACGGTGCCGTCACTGAAGTCGGAGAACATCGCGTCGAGTTTGACATAACCGCCGAGGGTCACGGTGGTGTTGTCAAACGTACCGAGCGTTGCCGCGTTAGCACTGACGGCTGTGGCCAAGGCAGCACAGGCCAGCAGCCCGCCCTTGAGTCGTGGTCCAGTGGGTGTCATCAGACGGATCTCCTCTTTTAGTAGTTTGATGACAAGATTCGCCGCTGTTGTCATTCAGCGCTATTAGCTGATGGTCTATGTTCTACTAAAGTCTTAATGAGACGATTGTCTAATTGCGGTGGTCTCAAGCAAGACTAAGTATAAGCTTGCAGAGCTAAAAGTTCTGTGGCGTAGCGCTAATACGACAAGGGTCGATTCAGTAAAAATAGATTAACTGTCTGTAATAGATTAACTGTCTGTAAGGTGGCATAAAGATGCAAGAGACAGCCGCGATCGCGATGACACGGTCTAAGTTAGCGCTACTCGAGTTGGGGCGTGTTTTTCGGTTATGATTACCGTGGGCAGGGGGAGATAAACTTTAATGTACCGATTTCATGTTGCGGATGACCATCCATTGTTCCGCAATGCGCTTCTTGAAGTAATAAAACAGAACTATCCCGAATCCACGGTAGGCGAGTCGATGGCACTGGATGGAGTGATTCGGGATCTTGAACAACACCCTGAAACCGATCTACTATTGCTCGATTTGCACATGCCCGGTAGTCAGGATTTATTTGGCCTGATCACGGTTCGCGAACAATTCCCAGGCATACCCGTAGCCATTATTTCTGCCGACGAAGATGTCAGTACCATCAGTCGTGCGATGGGGCATGGCGCCAGTGGCTATGTACCGAAATCCTGTTCGCCACAGGTCATTCATCAGGCGGTTCATGCGATACTCGACGGAAACCGCTGGGTACCTAAAGCCTATCGCAACAGCTTGACGCCGGTCACCAGCGAAGAAAAAGATCTGGCGGCGAAAATTGCGACACTGACGCCCCAACAATACCGCGTGCTTTGCTACTTACGTGAAGGCTGGCTGAATAAACAGATCGGCTTTGAATTGGGAGTAACCGAGGCGACGATCAAGGCGCACATCACCGCGATATTTCGCAAACTCGGTGCAACCAATCGCACTCAAGCTGTGATCATGCTCAGCAAGATGTCTTTGGAAGATACTCGCGTGAGCTAGGGCCATCTAAAGATGGTGGCAGACTTCTCAGCCTAACTCGAAATCGTGTGTGCCGCCTTTTGTAGCGGCTTTAGCCGCGAACAACGCTAATAACGCAATAGAGCCTTTTTTTGTATGTCCTATTTGCGTGCTTCGCGTTATTTGTGGATATTTTCATCATGGTTGATTGGGGACGTCGCACAAATAAAAAGAGGTTTTAATTAGCTCTCTTTGCGCTTTGACGACTGAGTTATACCAATACGAGCGTAGCAGCGTCAGCGGTTTTTTTTCTCCAGATAACGTTCCAGCAGTGCACGCAGTTTACCCGGTTTGATCGGTTTACGTAGAAAGTCATAATTATGCTGGTTGGTCAGCGTCAACAGCGCATCATCCGGAGCCGCTGACACGATGCAAACCGGCGTGCCCTGCCACAGCTCTTGTAAGATTGCCGCCAGTTCGATACCGTTGCTGCCAGGGCCAAGCTGGTAATCCATCAATAAGGCATCGGGTGCCGCATGCTCGCGCGCGTAGTCAACCGCAGCTTGATGGTTTTCAGCGCTGGAATACAGACAACCCCAGTTCTCCATTAAGCTGCCGAGTGCATGAATATTGTGGTCATCATCGTCGACGTAGAAGATACTGAGGTTTTCCAATCCGGTCTTGATACCCGTGCCCTGAGTGCTGCCACGCTCATCGATTTGTTGCTTGCGCCGGGGCACCATGATGGAAAACAGGCTGCCGCGACTGTCTTTTGAATACACACGCATCTTGTGTTCGAGCATATCGGAAAAACGTAACGCGATACCCAGTCCGAGGCCTGCTCCTTCGACATGGTTGTTGCTGGTGATTCGATAGAAGTCATCGAAGATGCGTTGCTGATGCGCTTCCGAGATGCCTGGCCCGGTATCGTAGACACAGATTTCGATGGCATCGCTGCGGCGTCGGCAACCCAGCACTATCTTGCCGGAGGTGGTGTATTTCACTGCATTCGAGAGAAAATTCTGCAAGATTCGACGCAGATACTTGGGATCGGACTCGGTCCACAGCGATGTCGGTTGCCAATGAAAACGGACGTTCGGATCCGTTTGTACACGGTATTCGTTTGCGAGTGTTTCCAACATGTCGTTCAATGGAAAACAGCTCTTGGTCGCAGTTAGCGCCCCGGTGTCCAGGCGCGCGATCTCCAGCAGATTGGAGATAATCAGTTCAGCAGAGTAGATGGCACCGTGAAGATGATGCAGATTATCGAGTAATTCGGAATCGGCATTACGCTTCTCCAATAGGGCGCTTGCATACAGACTGGCCGCGTTCAGAGGCTGCAGGATGTCATGACTCGCCAGTGCCAGGAATCGCGTTTTGCTCGCATTGGCGATTTCGGCGGCTGATTTGGCCGTGATCAGTTCGGACTCGGTTTGCCGGCGCTTTTCGACCTCTTTGAGCAATGACTTGTTGATGTTCTCAATTTCCCGAGTGCGTTCCTGGACGCGTTGCTCCAGGGTGATGTTAATCTTCTCCAGTTCGTTTTGGGTGTGAATAAATTCAGTGATATCATCATAGGTGGTAACGTAGCCGCCATTCGGAAGCGGGCGGCCCTTGATTTCAATCACACCCTGATGGTGCTGGCGAACGACCCGGTAGGGTTTACAAGCCGTTAGATGACCCAGGCGTGTTTGTACGTGCTGTTCGACCGAGCCTGCTCCGAGCATACCCCGCTCGGCATTGAAGCGAACCAGGTCGGCGACCGGTCGACCGACACGGAGCATGTTTTTGGGATAGTTGAACATCTGTTCATAACGTTTGTTCCAGGCGACTATTTCCAGGTTGGCATTCACTACACTGATCGCCGACGACATGCTCTCAAATGACGCGAACAACACGTCTTGGTTGAACTGCAAGCTGCGCGTGGTTTCTTCAAAGATATTTACGACATCTTCGAAATCCAGGCTCTCGCCTCGGCTCAGATTCGTCAGCATTGCTCGTGCCGAAGCGACACCGACGACGCCGGCCAAGGCCTGCTCGGCTGCATCCAATAGTTTGGTGCTGACGAATTGCATGTTTGACTGCTCTTCGGTGTCCAGCAGGCGCTGTGTCGTGGACTGTCCCAGAAACTGCGTCAGCATTGCGGACAGGTCTGATTGGCTGATCTGTAACCCTTGTGCCTCGGCCAGATGCGCGGCCTGCTTGTTTCTGACAAAGGCGATCGCCTGAATGCGGTCAGACAGACGCGTTTTATCCAGTGATGAAGCCAAATAGAACGCCAACACATTGATGCTGATACTGAGTACGACGCCGCGTGTATAGGCATCGCTGAAGGTCGCGCCGAAAAGCTGTTCGGGTTGGAGCATCGCGATTCCAAACAGGCCATCTGATATCAGCTGTTGGTCGATGAAACCGGCGTTGGCAAGCAATGGCAACATCAGGCTGACAAACCAGATCAGTGTACCCGCGGTGAGGCCGGCAAAGACACCCCACGCGTTAGCGCTTTGCCAATAGAGGCCGAACAGTATCGCCGGCGCCAGTTGAACCGCCAGTGCAAAGGCAATCAGACCGATATCGGTCAGCGCGACATTCTCCGCCAGACCGAGTTGGTACAGCCAGGCCATCATCACGATGACGATCACGGTCAAGCGACGCGTGAAGATCAGTGCTCGCGAGTAATCAGCAATCGGGCTGCGCGATGCCTGTTTACGCATTAACAATGGCAGTATGACATCGTTACTCAGCATCTGACTCAAGGTAACCGATGCGACGATGATCATGGCCGTCGCGGCAGAAAATCCACCGATCACGGCGAGCAGTGCAAGCGGCTGGTTGCCTGTGCTCAATGGTAAGGCCAGCACGAAACGATCGCTAGGCACATCGGTCGTCGACAGAGCTTGGTTTCCAACCCAGGCAATCACGAAAACAGCAATGGCGATCGCAACCAGGTATAGGCTGAAGCCACGGCGTGCGTACCTTAAATGGGCATCGCTCAGGCATTCAACAAAGGTCACTTGAAACATACGTGGCAGGCAGAAAATGGTCGCAGCCGAGATCAGGGTTAGTACCCAGAACGAAGGTGTCAGTGTCGTTTGTTGAAACACGATGTTTGCACTGTTACTGATTTCATCACTATTGAAGCCTCTGGACAGGCCGAGGGCAAAAATCGCGATGACAACCAGCGCAATGACTTTGACCAGCGATTCAAAGGCAACCGCGACCATGATGCCCGAATGGTAGCTGGCGACATTGAGGCGGTTGGCACCGAAGATCAGCGTAAACAAAATCATCGCGCCAGCAACGAGCAGGGTCATGTGCTGACTGGCGTATGCGAATGTGTCGACGCTATACAGCAAGGTATCCGAAACAGCTTTCAGTTGCAGTGCGATGTAGGGGACTGTGGCTATCAGCATGAGCAGGGTCACAACGGCGGCCACGGACTGGCGTTTGCCGTAGCGAGATGCGATGAAATCGGCGATCGAGTGGATGTTTTCCTGCCGGCAGACGGTGGCAACGCGGCGCAACAGCGGATAACCGAGGGTAAACAGCAGAAAGGGGCCGAGCAGGATTGGCAGGTAGTACCAGCCTTGAGATGCAGCCGTGCCGACCAGACCGTAGAACGTCCACGAGGTACAGTAGACGCCGATAGCGAATGTGTATACCAGAGGATGTCGCGCCCAACCCGACAGGCTGAAACGCCGACGATCGCCGATCTGGGCAATCCAAAACAACAGAGCCAGGTAGGCTGTTAGCGTCAGTACGAGCGTAACTGGTGACAATAAGTTTCTCCCGCAATTGTGTTTGCGCTGAGCGCAGACGACTGCTGTGCGCTATTAGCTTACACGATTGCAGCAACTACGACCTTAGTCTAGCTATAGACTAAAGTCTCGGGGTGAATCATTGACGCTGCTGTTAAATTGAAAATCAACCTTCAACAGGGGGATAAAATGGCTGATTCAGAAAAGAGAAAAGCATACTGGCGGGCTAATTTGCGGTTGACACTGGTTCTGCTGGTTATTTGGTTTTCGATTTCGTATCTCTGCGGTATCGTGTTCGTCGAACAGCTGAATGCTATTCGTATCGGCGGTTACAAGTTGGGCTTTTGGTTTGCACAACAAGGCTCAATGTACGGCTTTATCGCGATCATTTTCTTCTATGCAAGCCGGATGGCTGCGCTCGATCGCAAATTCGACGTTAACGAATAGGGGAATAACGCATGGATCTTCAGACACTTACGTTTATCGTCGTCGGCCTGACATTTGCCATGTATATTGGCATCGCCTTCTGGGCACGAGCCGGCACCACCAGTGAATTCTACGTCGCCGGCGGTGGCGTGCATCCGGTCGCCAATGGCATGGCTACTGCGGCGGACTGGATGTCCGCAGCGTCATTTATCTCCATGGCCGGTCTGATCGCCTTCTTCGGCTATGGCGGTTCGGTGTTTTTAATGGGCTGGACCGGCGGCTATGTGTTGCTGGCCGTGCTGCTGGCGCCTTACCTGCGTAAATACGGCAAATTCACCGTGCCCGAGTTCATCGGTGATCGCTACTACTCCCGACTCGCACGCATCGTCGCCGTGATCTGTTTGATCGTGGCATCGGTGACCTACGTTATTGGCCAAATGAAAGGCATTGGTGTCGCTTTTTCACGTTTTCTCGAAGTCCGCTATGAAATTGGTCTGGTCGTCGGTATGGGCATCGTCTTCTTCTACGCGGTGATGGGCGGGATGAAGGGTATCACCTATACCCAGATAGCACAGTATTGCGTCTTGATTTGCGCCTACACGATTCCGGCGATCTTCATTTCGCTGAATCTGACCGGTACCCCGATTCCACAGATCGGCCTCGGCAGTATGATGGTGGGTACGGAGACCTACCTGCTCGACCGGCTTGACCAGGTGGTCACCGAACTCGGTTTCAATGAGTATACGACGACATCGCGGCTTTCGACACTGAACACCTTCGTCTATACCCTGTCGTTGATGATCGGTACAGCTGGCTTGCCGCACGTGATCATCCGCTTCTTTACCGTGCCGAAGGTCAGTGATGCACGTGTTTCGGCGGGCTGGGCGCTGATTTTCATTACCCTGCTGTACACCACGGCGCCGGCTGTTGCTGCTATGGCTCGACTGAATCTGCACGAAACCATTCAACCGGCGGGGCAGGAGAACCTGCTTTATGAGGAGCGTCCGGACTGGTTCAGGAAATGGGAAACGACCGGTCTGCTGCAGTTTGAGGACAAGAACGGCGATGGCCGCATTTCCTACACCGCCGATCCCGCAACCAACGAAATGATCAAAGTCGACAAGGACATCATGGTGCTGGCCAATCCGGAAATCGCAAGTTTGCCGAATTGGGTCATCGCGCTGGTCGCCGCAGGTGGTCTGGCGGCAGCGTTGTCGACGGCGGCTGGATTGCTGCTGGCCATCGCGTCGGCTATCTCACATGACTTACTGAAAGGTGTGTTCAGGCCGAATATCACCGAGAAACAGGAACTCACTGCCAGTCGTATCGCGATGGCCGGTGCAATTCTGCTAGCAGGGTATCTGGGCTTCAACCCGCCGGATTTTGCCGCCGGTACCGTGGCACTCGCTTTTGGACTGGCGGCGTCCTCGATCTTTCCGGCGCTGATGATGGGTGTATACAGTAAGCGCATCAACAAAGAAGGCGCCATTGCCGGGATGATCGCGGGCATCACCGTGACACTGCTGTACGTATTCCAGCACAAAGGCGTCATGTTCATCGCCAGTACCGCATATCTCGGAGATATGTCACCGAACTGGTTTTTGGGCATCGAGCCCAACGCCTTCGGTGCCGTCGGTGCCGTTATTAATTTTGCCGTCGCCTTCGCAGTTTCGAGGGTGACGCAAGCGCCACCTGAACGGATACAGCATCTGGTCGAGGACATTCGTGTGCCGGCTGCTGCGGGCAGCGCGCAAATTCACTAGCCAGACTAGGTGATCACGGAAGTACACGGGCAATGATGCCCGTGTACTTTTTTTCTTATCGAATACTAAGCACGATGGGCGATACCAAAAGCGCCTGTCGCGTAGCTTGCGGTTACGTACGGTTGACATGTTATCCTTCCTGAAGAACAAACATCTGATTATTGCGATGCTTGTAGCGCCGGTCCTCGCCATCATCGCGTATTTCGCGGTTGACCACGTCGTTTCAGAGAAACCCCATGTTGCCGAACAGGGAAAAAGCTACAAACTGGCAGCGAAGTCGAACTGTCGTTATCAGAGCGGTCAGTGTACGCTTGAAAATGGTGATGTTGAGATTAATGTCCGGGTACAGCGAGTCACCGATGTTCTCATCGAGCTATCAATACAATCGAACCTGCCTGCGCAGCGGGTATTGGCGTCGTTTACCGGAAATGATGAAACCGGCGAACCGGTTGCGTTACAGAGCTATGCACCAGAGAAAAATCTATGGAGTGCAACATTTGCATTGATTGATCCAGAAA
>JABDQW010000215.1 GCA_013042055.1 Gammaproteobacteria bacterium
CCGAGCAGGACTGCGTGGAATATTTCGCCAACGAAATCTATTACGGTAACCCCGATGTGACCGCGCAATCGATCATGCAGCGCTATACATTTTGCGTCACGCCGCAAACGGACCTCTTTACAGTCGCCTGCCTGTTCACGCGTCAGACCTGCCAGTTGTTGCCGGTGGTGAAAAAGAAGCATGATTTTGTGGGTCTGGTCACCCGCCGTCGGGTGTTGCGTGCACTCAACGAGTTTGAGAAGAAGATCTACAAAGAGAAGGCTGAAGGCAAGAGTTTGAGGGACTTCCACGAGATCGTCAATATGCGCTTCATCATTAAATGAGTATATCCTGAAGTACTCAAGCTCGTTGTGCCGATCGTCGTTTAGATGGTATGCGTAACAGTTGCGGTTGCGCTCGCGCCTGCGTAAATAGGGTAGTGAAAGTACGTAGATTGCGCAGTACACGGTTGTTTGTTGCGTCAGCTCAAGATACATCAAGCGTTTTTTCTCGATTAAACGGTTGATTTTTTTTTGACAGGGCTTTTATACTTTCTAAACACATGGATTTATCATGGTAGTGTGTTACAGACATGAGTTAACTTTCAGGGTATGAAACCTTGCACCCAGCGGCCTGCTCCTGATAGGCATCGTTGAAATCAATAGCGATATCAACGGCTTGTTTTTTTGGGAGGGGTTGTGTTGAGGGTCTCGGACGAGCCTCAGCGGATTCGATAGGGCGTGTTCCTGGAACCGCCTGTTCTAGGATTGGTGCAGTGCGCACCATGCTGCTTCTGTTTAGTTTTGCAGCAGTCGCTTTTCAAATTTGAACACGCATTGGACAGGAACATGAAGATTAAAAAAGGTTTGAATATACCTGTCAGCGGTGAACCCGAGCAGGCCGTATACGATGGCCCTGCGATCGGATCCGTCGGTTTGCTCGGATATGATTACGTCGGTATGAAGCCGACCATGCTTGTCGCTGAGGGCGATCGCGTCAAACTGGGGCAGGCTTTGTTCGCGGATAAGAACAATCCGAAAGTCACCTTCACTGCACCTGCCGCCGGGAAGGTTCGAGATATTAATCGAGGCGCCAAGCGTGTACTGCAATCCGTCATCATCGAGCTCGACGGTGATGAGGAGCAGACCTTTGCATCGTATGAAGTCGGCCAGCTTGGTGGTTTGTCTAGCGAGCAGGTTATCGATAATTTACTGGCATCCGGACTGTGGACGGCGTTTCGTACCCGCCCCTATAGCAAGGTGCCAGATCCCGATACCACACCCCATTCCATATTCGTTACAGCGATGGATAGCAATCCGCTTGCTGTTAATAGCGATGTTGTCATCAATGAATACCGTCAGGATTTTATCAACGGCCTGGAAGTTATCGCCAAGCTGACCACGAGCCGGCTGTTCGTTTGCAAATATCCCGAATCCGATGTTCCCGGTGGAGACATCGATGCTGTTACTGTGGCCGAATTCTCGGGTCCCCATCCCTGCGGCCTGGTTGGTACGCATATACACTTTCTCGATCCGATCAGCGCAACCAAGGCGGTCTGGCATCTGCAGTACCAGGACGTGATCGCCATCGGTAAGCTGTTCACTACTGGAAGGCTGTTCACCGAGCGCATCATCTCGCTGGCTGGACCGATGGTACGGCGGCCTCGATTGGTGCGTACACGTCTGGGTGCCAGTATTAAAACGCTGGTCAAGGACGAACTCGAAGATCAGGAATGCCGGTTGATATCGGGCTCGGTGCTGTCGGGACGCAGGGCCGCAGGCTGGGCGAACTATCTCGGGCGTTACCATACCCAGGTGTCGGTAATTCGCGAAGGCGGTGAGCGCCATTTTCTTGGCTGGTTGGCGCCGGGTATGAAGGATTATTCGGCGACTAATGTATTCGTCTCCTCGTTTTTCAAGAAGCGCAGTTTTTCTTTTTCCTCGTCACAGCACGGCAGCCCCAGGGCGATGATTCCGATACAGTCCTATCAGGACGTGATGCCGATGGATATTCTGACGGTACCGTTGTTGCGCTACTTGCTGGTTCGCGATACCGACCGTGCACAGCAGTTGGGCTGCCTGGAGCTGGATGAGGAGGATCTCGCGCTGTGTACATTCCTGTGTCCGAGTAAATACGAGTATGGGCCGCTACTCAGGCAAAACCTCAACCAGATAGAGAGGGAAGGTTGATGCGCTCGCTGAGAAACTTACTGGATAGTATCGAACCCATGTTCGCCCAGGGAGGCCGTTTCGAGAGGCTTTCCGCGCTCTACGAAATTATCGATACGGTGCTATATACACCCGGTAATGTCACGCGCGGTGCGCCGCATGTGCGCGACGGCATCGATCTGAAGCGCCTGATGATCACGGTGGTGTTTGCAGCCACACCGGTTGCCCTGTTTTGCATGTGGAATACCGGCTTTCAGGCCAATGCTGCGATGGCCGAGATGGGCATCGAATCCGCAGCGGGCTGGCGCGGTTACGTACTGGATCTGCTCGCTATCGGATACGATCCCAGTAGCATCTGGGCATGTTTCTGGCACGGGCTGCTGTATTTCCTACCCATCTACATCGTCACACTGGCCGCCGGTGGCTTCTGGGAGGTGCTGTTCGCGGGGGTTCGCGGGCACGATGTCAACGAAGGCTTTCTGGTGACATCGCTGCTGTTTGCGTTGATCGTTCCCCCGACGATACCGCTGTGGCAGGTGGCGATGGGGATGTCGTTCGGTGTAGTCATCGGTAAAGAGGTGTTCGGCGGTGTTGGCAAGAATTTCCTGAATCCGGCACTGACCGGCCGCGCGTTTCTGTTCTTCGCCTATCCCGGCCAGATTTCAGGTGATGCGGTCTGGACAGCGGTCGACGGCTTCAGTGGCGCGACGCCACTGGCGCTGATCAATCAAGGCGGCATGGAAGCGCTGGAGGCAGCCAATATCAGCTGGATGCAAATGTTCGTCGGTAACGTACAGGGTTCGCTGGGGGAAACATCGGCGCTGCTGTGTCTGCTGGCGGCGGTGGTGTTGATCTATACCAAGGTCGCGTCCTGGCGCATCATGGCCGGTGTCATGGTCGGCATGATCGTGACCACGCTGCTGTTCAATTGGGTCGATGACGGCAGTCGTCCGATGTATGCTGTACCTTGGCACTGGCACTTGGTACTCGGAAGTTTTGCGTTCGGTATGGTTTTCATGGCCACCGACCCGGTCAGCGGCTCGATCACCGATACCGGCCGCTGGATTTATGGTGCTCTGATTGGCTTCATGATCGTGTTGATCAGAGTGGCGAACCCGGCCTTCCCCGAGGGTGTGATGCTGGCCATACTATTCGCGAACGTGTTTGCTCCGTTGATCGACTATGGTGTAGAGCAGGCCAACATTCGCAAAAGGATGCGACGCAATGTCTGAAGAAAATAGTGCACAAACCAAACGCTCGAAAGACAGCATTGCCAACGTGCTGATTGTGGCGATTTCTCTGTGTCTCGTGTGTTCGGTCATGGTGTCTACCGCAGCAGTGGTACTGCAGCCGATACAGGAGCGTAACAAGCTGCTGGATCGCAAGAAGAATATTCTCAATTCTGCGGCTCTCTATGATCCGGCAAGGGACATCGAAGAGCAGTTTCAACAAGTCGAGACCCGGGTGGTGGAGTTGTCTAGCGGTCAATTTGTGGACCATGTCAGTGCGCGGGATTACGATCTCAACAGTGTGCTCAAGGACCCGTCCATGAGTAAGGCAATAGCCGATGAAGAGGATATCGCCAAGATTCGACGCCAGGAGACTTATGCCCTGGTCTATCTGGTCAAGGATCAGGACCAAATCAAATACATTATTCTGCCGATTCGCGGAGCGGGATTGTATTCGACGCTATACGGCTTTCTGGCGTTGAAGGCCGACGGCAATACGGTGCAGGGGCTGAGTTTCTACGACCAGGGCGAGACACCGGGCCTGGGTGGTGAAATCGTCAATCCGAAGTGGCGATCCAAGTGGCGTGACAAACGCATCTATGACGACACCGGTGAGCCCCGCATAGAACTGGTAAAAGGAGCTGTCGACTACAATCAAGCGCAGGCCGTACATCAGGTCGATGCCATCGCGGGTGCGACGCTGACCAGCCGAGGCGTCGGCAATTTGATGCGTTTCTGGTTCGGCGAGCAGGGCTACAAGGCCTTGCTGGAGCGGATAGCGTTACCTGAAGGATGATTCGACGTGACAGCCGTATTGGGTTAACACCATAAATGAACGCAGTCTGCATGAGGACACAGGCATGAATGAAGAAACCAAAAAGACCGTATTCGACCCCTTGGTGGATAATAACCCTGTCGTGCTGCAGATACTCGGAATATGTCCGGCGTTGGCGGTGACCACGTCGCTGTCAACCGCGTTGACGATGGCAATCGCGCTGACCTTCGTCGTGTCGATGTCCAACGTGTTCGTCAGCCTGATACGTAACGTTATACCCAACAACATCCGAATTATCGTGCAGATGACGATCATCGCATCGCTGGTCATCATAGTCGATCAAACACTGCAAGCGTTTGCGTTCGAACTCAGCAAACGTATGTCCGTTTTCGTTGGCTTGATCATCACCAATTGCATCGTACTGGGGCGGGCGGAGGCTTTTGCGTCGAAAAACCCGGTCGGCTTGAGTTTCCTCGACGGTTTGGGCAGTGGTTTGGGCTTCGGCCTGGTATTGATACTGGTTGGCACCATCAGAGAGTTACTGGGCTCCGGCTCGCTGCTAGGCATCCCGATTCTGCCGCTGGTGACGGAACAGGGCTGGTATTATCCGATCGGGCTGATGTTATTAGCGCCGAGCGCTTTTTTCATCATCGGCTTATTGATTTGGGCGCTGCGCAGCTGGAAGACCGAGCAAGTTGAAAGCCCGTCCTATCGGATTCACCAAGTTCACCGCCATGAGGTGATGTGATGGACGCGTATCTTAATCTGTTTATCAAGGCGGCTTTCATCGAGAATCTGCCGCTGACGTTTTTTCTCGGCATGTGCACCTTTCTGGCCATCTCCAAGCGCATAGAGACCGCCATCGGCCTGGGCGTCGCCGTGATCGTGATCGAAACCATCACGGTACCGGCCAACAATCTGATCTACCAGAATTTGCTGAAAGAGGATGCCTTGGCGTGGGCAGGCTTGACCGGCGTCGATCTCAGCTTTCTGGGTTTGATCAGTTACATCGGCGTGATCGCCGCAATCGTACAGATTCTGGAGATGATTCTGGATCGGTTTTTCCCGGCGTTGTACAACGCCTTGGGTATTTTTCTACCGTTGATTACAGTGAACTGCGCCATCATGGGAGCATCACTCTTCATGGTGGAACGTGAGTACACTTTTGGCGAGAGCGTTGTGTTCGGATTTGGTGCCGGTTTTGGCTGGGCATTGGCTTTGATAGCGCTCGCCGGCATCCGTGAACGCTTAAAATACAGTGATGTACCGGCCGGTCTACAGGGGCTGGGCATTACATTTATTACGGCAGGCCTGATGTCGTTGGGTTTTATGGCCTTTTCCGGGATTCAACTGTAGATAAACGCGTCGAGCGGTTTGAGGACGACGAGTGCCGGCGTGAAACAGCGTTCATGGTGACATGTTTCGGTTCGAAGCAGGGGCAATGGGCGATTAACTGAGTGAGGGTAGTGTCATGCTTGAAATCGGTTTGGGTGTTACGATGTTTACCGGGATTGTGCTCGCTCTGGTCGCCGTCATCCTGCTGGCCCGATCGAAGCTGGTCAGCACCGGTAGTGTCGATATTCTGGTCAATGATGAAAAAACGATCAAGGCGGCGGTTGGTTCCAAGCTCAACGCCGCCCTCTCCAATGCGGAACTGTTCGTGTCCTCCGCTTGCGGCGGCGGTGGTACCTGTGGCCAGTGTCGGGTCAAGGTATTCGAGGGCGGCGGTGCGATTCTGCCGACCGAAACTTCACTGATCACCAAGCGCGAAGCCGCCGACGGCAGTCGGTTGTCCTGTCAGGTCACCGTCAAGACGGATATGAAAATCCGCGTTCCCGACAGCGTTTTCGGCGTGAAAAAGTGGGAATGCACGGTGCGTTCGAATCACAATGTCGCCACATTCATCAAAGAGCTGGTGCTGGACCTCCCCAAAGGAGAAAAGATCGATTTTCTCGCCGGTGGCTACATCATGATTGAATGCCCGCCGCACCATCTCAAGTACAGCGATTTCGACATCGACGACGAATTTCGTGACGAATGGGACCGCTACGACTTGTGGCGCTACGAATCCGTCGTCGATGAAACCATACAGCGCGCCTATTCGATGGCGAGTTATCCAGAGGAGCGCGATTTCGTCATGCTCAATGTTCGCATCGCGACGCCGCCACCTGGAGCGCCGGCATCCACACCGACGGGTAAGATGTCCTCCTATATATTCAACCTCAAACCAGGAGATAAGGTCACGATATCGGGTCCCTTCGGCGAATTCTTCGCGCGCGACAGCGCTGCCGAAATGGTCTTCATTGGCGGCGGCGCCGGTATGGCGCCGATGCGCTCACATGTTTTCGATCAATTGAGGCGGCTCAACACCAACCGGAAAGTCAGCTTCTGGTACGGCGCCAGGAGCATGCGAGAGGCTTTTTATATTGAGGATTTCGATCAGCTCCAAGCGGAAAACGAAAACTTCACCTGGTCTGTGACCATGTCGGACCCATTACCGGAGGATAACTGGACCGGTTATACCGGCTTCATCCATCAGTCGTTGTACGAGCACTATATCAAGGATCACCCGGCTCCTGAGGACTGCGAGTATTATATGTGCGGACCCCCGATGATGAATGCCGCAGTCATCAAGATGCTCGAAGACCAGGGTGTGGAGCGGGAAAATATCTTCCTCGACGATTTCGGTTGATGCTGCACTAATGGGTATTGATTTGAACGCCAGGCCACGGGCAGTTTTTTTGTTTGGTTGGCTACTGCTGATACATCTGTCACTTACGGCCTGTGACATCGGCAAGGAAAGCCGCGAAGTCACGCCATTGACTGGTTCGGTCATGGGCACTCAATATTTGATCAAGGTCATCGATCTGCCAGAGCAACTGACCTTGGTGCGTGTAGACGAAGATGTCAATCGCCTGTTGCGGGATATCGACGC
>JABDQW010000288.1 GCA_013042055.1 Gammaproteobacteria bacterium
GAAAGAGTAAGCTATTATGAACGTGGGCATAGCATACGATAACGGCAAAAAACAAGTCTGGCTGAAGCTGGAAGTCCCCGATGGCAGCACGGTACGAGATGTCATCGATCTTTCAAAATTGCTTGAAAAGTTTCCGGAAATCGATCTGCAAAGCCAGAAAGTCGGGATATTCGGCAGAGCCACGAAGCTTGACGCCGTAGTCACAGACGGCAATCGTGTTGAAGTTTATCGGCCGATCATTGCTGATCCTGAAACTGTGGAACGCAGAGACCGATAAGCACCAGAAGTTTACAAGGCGAGACAAACAGTCACTACGGATCAATAGGCGTGGCCTTTGGCTTTCGGAATAGGCCAGCGAGTGGACGCTCGACAGCTAAATGAATCACCATGCGTATGTATAGCTTTGTACTACCGAATTCGGCCTCGGCAAGAAGCAGCCACTCAATAACGCCGGCCAAAAGCCGCGCGAGGTATGAGTGCGATTAAAATTAAAATAGCGATGTAGTCACATCTTGAACCGCAAACAACATCCAGTAGTTTTTATTGGGTGTTACTGATGAATAAACATTGTTGGTAAGTTGTATGCTCGCATTTAATGCGGGCTAGCTGTGATTGCCCTCACAAAAGCATCTGCCTGTTGCACGGCGGTAAATGCGGTCTTATCCCACTGTGCTGCATCATTGGCATCGCCAAGCACATAGACATCTGCATAATGCAATGACTCCAGCGTGCGTTGTTTCACATGACACCAGTCACCTTGCAGCGACAATCCGGCCTCGCGGGCAACTACAGCCGCACGCTGTTCGTCCATCAATGCTATAACACCTCCCCTGATCCTTCCGTCTGCTGTGTCGATGACACCGGTCTGGTAGTCGGCAGCCGCTATATATCCGGCTTCCACTTCTACGTGCTCAATGCGCGCTGTGGCTACCTTTCTCGACCACTGTCTGCGGTACAGTTCCGCTATGGATGAGCCCGAATTGTGGTCGAATACGATCACTTTCGATGCCGGCTTGCTGGCATGCAGATAGTCCGCAATCCTGCTGACAGTTATATAAGGCCCCTGGGGATACTGGTACGGTGCTTTCGGAATAGTCACGATCACATTATCGCCATCATGCATAGCTTCAAGCTGTCGCCGCTGCACGCTTTCGTTAAGCGGATGGCTGGTGCGGTCATCATGTTTGAATTCTACACCCGGCGCCAGAACAAGCAGATCAGCATAGATCTCACCACCGTTCTGCAACAGCACGCGCTTGTTGACGGGATCGACTTCGATCACGTGCTGCGATACGACCTTGATACCCGTTATCGAGAGTGAAACCGGCGAATCCATCATAACGATGCTGTTGATCTTGGCAAGCGGGCTTGCTTTACCATAGCCTATCGGGTCGATCAGTGCGATATCGATTTTGGGCGCGGACTGTTTTAGACGTACCGCTGCGCGGACACCTGCGACGCCAGCACCGACGATCACAACGCGCGCCCCCTGGCAGCTCTGGGTAACCGCCGGGGATGTGGATGGTAAAACCGTGGCTGCCATGCCACTAGCGATTTTCAGAAATGAACGCCTGTCTACCATGTTGTTATCACCTCGCAAAACTGTAATCAGCCATGAAGCTGCCGAACCGAGTCCTGATCGACAATGCCTTCGTGGTCTGCCGTATCTTCCGTGATCTGTTTGATATCTTCCTCGCCTCGCACAGCGGCTTCGTCGACCAAGCAACGTACGACGTGATCATGCGAAGTCAAATCGAACATGGTTTTCTGTAACAGTGTTTCCAGCACACCGCGTAGTCCACGTGCACCTGTACCTCGTGAGAGCGCTTGCTCGGCAATTGCCCTGAGGGCTTCCGGTGTAAATTCAAGCTCGACATTATCGTATTTGAACAACTGGCTGTATTGGCGGACCAGTGCGTTGCGAGGCTCAATCAGGATCCGGACCAGGGCATCGACATCGAGCTGCTCGAGAGCGGCAATGACCGGAAAGCGGCCGATGAATTCCGGAATTAGACCGAAGTGTTTTAGATCGTCTGGATGTGTCTCGTGGAAGATATCATCGCCCGGCGCGTCCTGTTCTTCAGGCAGTTGCGCGTGAAATCCGATGCCGGTTCTCTCCGGCTGAAGGCGTTTGTCGACCATGGTTTCAAGTCCGGAGAAGGCACCGCCTGCGATAAATAAGATATTGCCCGTATCCAGGATCTGACCTTCACTGTCCTTACGCCTGCCCTTTTCGTTCAGGCGTACACTGGTGCCTTCAACCAGTTTTAGCAATGCTTGCTGCACGCCTTCGCCGGACACATCGCGCACACCGTGTGACGATTCGGCACTACGAGCCAGTTTGTCGATCTCATCGATATAGACGATACCCCACTCTGCAAGTCCAATATTACCCTCAGCAGCATCGAGCAGCCGGTGAAGGATGGATTCAACGTCCTCACCCACATAACCCGCCTGGGTCAGCGTCGTTGCATCCGCGATGACAAACGGTACGCCAACAATACGAGCCAGCGTCCGCGCAAGCAGCGTTTTGCCTGTCCCCGAAGGACCCAACAGCAGAATATTGGACTTGTCGATCTCGACCGTATTATTGTCCATACCAATCGCTTCGGCTTCACTCTCTGCGGCCAATCGCTTGTAGTGGTTGTACACCGCAACCGAGAGCGTTTCCTTTGCTTTTTCCTGACCGATTACGTATTTGTCCAGATGCGACTTGATCTCGATCGGAATCGGTGGTTTCTTTAGTGGCTCCGTGATTTCGCGCTTGCGTCCCCAACTGCTGACCACCTGGTTTGCCAGACGAACACAGCTTTCACAGATGTGGCCTTCGGGGCCAACGATCAACGGTGATTCGCTCGACTGCGTCGTACCGCAAAACGAACACTTGATCGGTTTTTCTTCAGTCACGCGTGTTCCTCTTGCAGTTTATCCAGCCATGCTTTCTGGCAAGCTCTGCGCTGGCGTTGCTCAAGAATCGCGCGTATTTTGCGCTTTACTCGTGACAACGGCACTGTGACGGGTTTGCTTATCTTTTCGCAATATAAAATATGCAGCCCTATTTCGGTTTCGATAATGTCGCTGATCTCTCCCTCCTGCATCGCGAACAGCGCGGTATCCAACTCTGGATACAATTTACCTGCAGACAGCTCACCCAGCTTGCCCCCTTCCAGCGCAGTCGGACATTCGGAATGCTTGCGAGCGAGGTCCTTGAAACGACCCGGGTTCCTGCGTAACTTGTCCACCAGCGGCTTTAAGCGCTGCATAGCACTATCATAGGTGTTTTCGGGAAATTCCTGGTTCAGGGTTACAAGGATATGGCGCGCTTTACGCGTTTCTTGATGCATGAACCGGTCTGAATGCAACTGATAAAAAACCTCGATATCGAGATCACTGACGGCCGGGGTCTTGGACGAGACACGCGCCATGACAGCATTGAACATCAGTTCGCGTACCAAAGCATTTCGGAGAATCTCTTCGTTCAAGCCATTGTTGC
>JABDQW010000291.1 GCA_013042055.1 Gammaproteobacteria bacterium
AACAAGATGACGGGAATTTTGTGACCGTCGTTTTCTCGGATCAGCTGATCAACGATGCGTTGCATATAGGTCAGTGAAAATTCCCTATAGTGACGAGTTGTCAGTGCACCACCCCAGCTATCGAACACCATCACAGCCTGGGCCCCGGCCGCAATCTGGGCATTCAAATAGACTGCCACAGCGTCGGCTAGTTTAGCCAGTAGTTCATGGGCGCTGTCACTGTCTGCAAACAGCATGGATTTGGTCTTGTAAAAGTCGCGGCTGCTGCCGCCTTCGACCATGTAGGTCGCAAGTGTCCACGGACTGCCGGAAAAACCGATCAGCGGCACCTGGCCATCAAGCTCGTTTCTGATCAGGCGGACTGCATCCATGACATAACCCAGCTCCTGTTCTGGGTCGGGGATACGAATTTTTGCCACGTCCTGAGCGCTGTTGATAGTCGTTTTGAATTTTGGGCCTTCGCCCTCCACAAAATACAAGCCAAGTCCCATAGCATCAGGAATGGTTAGTATGTCAGAGAACAAGATGGCGGCATCGAGATCAAATCGGCGCAGTGGCTGCAGTGTGACTTCACAGGCCAGCTCGGGGGTGCTGCACAGAGTCATGAAATCGCCGGCCTGAGCGCGCACCTCGCGGTATTCGGGCAAATAGCGGCCTGCTTGACGCATAATCCAGATTGGTGTTTTGTCGACCGGCTGGCGCAGCAGGGCGCGAATCAAACGATCGTTTTTGAGTTCAGGCATGTTGACTAGTTCGGTACATTATTTAACCGCCGAAGTCTACAATGATTTGTCATCGAGACACAGCTTTCTCTTGCAAAGGCGCCAAGAACGCCAAGGTTTGTCGGCAGTTGTGTACTTTGCGTCTTGGCGAGAGTATTTATTTCCTGATACTGTTACGTAGCATCATGAAAGGAGTGATTTGATCTTGCCGCTGACTTCAGCGACATTGGCGCGGCCGGTGATCTGAGGTTTGACCAAGCCCATCACCTTGCCCATATCTTTCATCGATGAGGCGCCGGTATCGCTGATGGCACGGTTGATGATCGTGTCGATCTCTTCAGCGGTGAGTGCTTGAGGCAGAAATTCGGTGATCACACCGATTTCAGCCTGTTCCATATCGACGAGATCATCGCGTCCGCCGCTTTTAAACTGGCTGATCGATTCGCGACGTTGCTTTACCATTTTATCGAGCACACCGAGCACTCGACTGTCATCAAGTTCGATGCGCTCATCGACTTCGATCTGTTTGAGCGCGGACATGATCAAGCGGATTACTGCCAGGCGCTCTTTATCGCCGCTTTTCATCGCGGTTTTCATGGCGTCCTGGATCCTGTCCTTCAGGGCGCTGCTGCTCATGTGGGTGTGTGTTTAGCGCCTGCGCTGGTGAGGGGATCGCGCCATGCGACCGCGTTCTTTGGACAACTTTTTCAGATGCCTTTTCACTGCGGCGGCAGCCTTGCGCTTGCGTTCCGCAGTCGGCTTTTCGTAGGCTTCGCGACGTCGAACTTCCGTCAGAACACCTGCTTTTTCGCAAGAACGCTTGAAGCGGCGCAGGGCGACGTCAAACGGTTCGTTTTCTTTAACTCGTATTGCTGGCATAAAATCGTTTCCTGTAACAGTCCGTAGCGGACCAATCTAGATAAAACCGCACAAATCATGCGCTAAGCCGTATATTATATAGCACTTTGAGCCAAAGTGACTAGACTGAACAATCGATGAAAGTTCTCGGTATCGAAAGCTCCTGCGATGAGACTGGGCTTGCTGTATACGACAGCGAACAAGGTTTGCTCGCCCACGTTTTACACAGCCAGGTCGCGGTTCATGCCGAATATGGCGGTGTCGTGCCTGAATTGGCGTCACGCGATCACATTCGTTTCCTGATACCACTGGCGGAGGATGTTTTGCAGCAGGCCGGCATCGACAAGCATGTACTCGATGGTATTGCCTATACCGCTGGGCCTGGCTTGATCGGTGCATTGATGTCCGGCGCTGCGGTCGCCAGAAGTCTTGCATGGGCACTGGGCATACCTGCAGTCGAAGTGCACCATATGGAAGGCCACCTGCTGGCGCCTTTGCTGGAATCGGATCCACCGCGTTTCCCATTCGTGGCCTTGCTGGTTTCCGGCGGTCATACCTTGCTCGCGCATGTGGCGGCTATCGGCGAGTACGCACTCATTGGTCAGAGCTTGGATGATGCAGCGGGTGAAGCATTCGACAAAACAGCAAAAATGATGGGATTGGGTTATCCGGGTGGGCCGGTGCTCGCAAAACTGGCTGCCAGCGGCCGCAGCGGTAGATTCCAGTTTCCACGTCCAATGACAGATCGTCCTGGCTTGGATTTCAGTTTCAGCGGTCTTAAGACCTATGCGCTTAATACATGGGAGCAAAATCAGAAACACAACGACGATGACCAGCTCCGCGCAGATATTGCCCGGGCCTTTGAAGAGGCCGTTGTCGACACCCTTTCGATCAAGTGCCGCCGTGCTCTGCAGCAGACCGGTTGTAAACGCCTGATCGTCGCTGGTGGGGTTGGTGCGAATCAGCGTTTGCGCCAGCAACTGCAGCAACTCGCCGATAAACATCAGTTCAGCGTCAGTTTTCCGCGTCTTGAATTCTGTACCGATAATGGAGCCATGATTGCTTTTACCGGCTGGCTACGTCTACAGGCCGGCCAATCACAGTCATTGGACATCGATGCCAGAGCGCGCTGGCCGATGGAAGAGTTACTGCCACTGACCCGCTAGCCCGTATTGTGGCTTTACTATCATCCGTTTGCGTCTATTTCACCATCGCGCTCGATATTATTCCGGATGCTTTTTTACCCCGATTTTATGTTCAGTGCCGTGGATTATGTTTTGGATATTGCTGCGATGACGCCAAAACATCACGATCGACATTAATGCAAGAGTAAGGCTTAATTGAGGCGATTGGCTGATCTGCCATAAGATCAGCGGGGCGAGCATAGCCGAAATCAGGGCTGACAACGATGAGATTTTCGTCACCAGGGCGGCCAGCAGCCAGATCAGCAGCGCAGCTACACCTGTGATCCAGTTGAAACCGACCAGAACACCAAAATAGGTTGCGACACCCTTGCCGCCCTTGAGGCCATAGTAAATCGGGTAGATATGTCCGAGAAATGCTCCCAATCCGGTAACGGCGATGGCCGCAGCCGCTGGCTCGATCAGCGTCACTGCGGTTACCGGAAGCCAACCCTTTATCATATCGCCAATTAAGGTAATAATGGCCGCTTTTTTGCCGCAGTGTCTGAGCACATTGGTGGCTCCCGGATTGTGAGAGCCCACGCTGCGGGGATCCTTCAGGCCCATTAGCTTGCAGGTGATGATCGCTGACGAGACCGAACCGACCAGATAGCCAGCCAAGGCATAGACTAGATAGTGGAGTTCAAAATTCATGCTCTATTTTAGATCAGATGACGTATTCGAGATAACAGGCGGCAAGCATACATCAGGTGCAAACAATTGTCCGTGAAAATCGATTGCGTTTTCATCCATGGCTGGGCGATGAATAGCGCAGTCTGGCAACATGGCCTGCAGCAGTTGCCGCCCTGGATCAATCCGATAACGATCGACTTGCCGGGTTACGGCGTCTCTGCAGGAGTACGTGCAACGACCTTGGATGATTATGTTGACCACGCGGCCCGACAGATTACCCGGCCGTCAGTGTTGGTGGGTTGGTCGTTGGGAGGTTTAGTCTCGCTGGGGCTTGCGCGGCGTCATGCGCAGCTGGTATCAGCTCTGTTTCAGGTCGCAACCAGTCCGAGGTTCGTGCAAGCCGGTGACTGGTCGTGCGCGATTGAAAGCAGCGTTTTCGAACAGTTTGCGCAGTCTCTGCAGCAGGATGTCAACAGAGCGATCCGACGTTTTCTTGCCTTGCAGGTGCGTGGAACCTCGACTTCGATACAAACCGTTAGACAATTGCAGCGCGCCATAGATGCGCACGGATTGCCTGGAAGGGTGGCATTACTGGCTGGGTTGAAACTGTTATCCGAGACTGACTTGACGGCGCAACTCCAGGCGTTGGACTGCTCGGTCACCTGGCTATTGGGTGATAAAGATGCACTGGTGCCGGTCGAACTTGGGGATCGTTTAGCACAGATCTTGACGAATGCCGACATACAAATACTCAGCGGAGCGGGTCATGCGCCGATGATTTCTCATCCAGATGAATTTTTGCAGGCCCTGCTGCGTGCAGCTGAAGGCGTCAGATAATGTCCAGAAATAAGCAAATTCTCAGTAAACATAAAATCAGGCAGGCCTTCGATCGTGCCGCTGAAAGCTATGATGACGCTGCGGTGTTACAGCAGGAAGTATGCCATCGATTGTTGGAAAAGCTCGAGTACATCAAATTGTCACCTCAGCGGATTCTGGATGCGGGTGTCGGCACTGGCGCAGCGATAATCCCATTACTGAAACGCTACAAAAAATCTGCTTTGGTTGCGCTGGATCTATCCGAACGTATGTTGGCAAAGGCAAGGCATCATCGAGCGCTGTTGCGTAAACCGGAATTGGTCTGTGCCGATATTGAACAATTGCCGTTTGGCGATAACAGTTTTGAGTTGATCTTCTCCAGTCTGACCTTGCAATGGTGCAATGATCTGGACGCGACCTTGCGTGATCTGTTGCGTATCCTCAGGCCCGGCGGTTTATTGTTGTTCACTACGTTTGGTCCCGATACCCTGAAAGAATTGCGTGCGAGTTGGCAACAGATCGACGATGCCGTTCACGTAAATCAATTTACCGACATGCATGATGTCGGTGATGGTCTATTGCAAGCGGGCTACGCGGATCCGGTCATGGAGGCGGAGACGATGACCCTCCAATACACTCGTGTCGATAAGCTCATAGCGGATTTGCGTGCGATTGGTGCCAATGTGCCGGCAGCAGGTCGCAGGCCAGGACTGATGACGCCATCGGCATTGCGGCGTCTGAGAGAGGCCTATGAAGCTTATCGCATCGACCAGCTGATACCCGCAACCTACGAAGTAATCTATGGACACGCATGGAAGCCAGCGGCCGGTCAGCAACCGAGCACTGAATTACGCGTGGATTTGACCCGATGAGAAAAAAGACGGCATCCTAATTGGGCCGCCAATTCCACGACTGCGGACTGTCATTAACAGCAGCTAAAATGTCCGCGATGAACGCAAAAACGCAAAATGTTTGATTTTTCCCTGTTTGGAATTGCACTACTGCAATCGTTCGGCCAACGTCAATTCTCCGGGCCATGTTGTCATTACATACCTTCGCGTTATTTGCGTTTTTTGCGGCTAATCCGTAGATCTTATACCCAGCGCTGGTGAAAAACGCGGCTAACACAACGAGCCAGGTAAGATAAGGTGCGTCGTGCGCACCGCAAAGCTTCCGTTTGCCGGCCCGTTCCGGTTCGCGCGGCGCACCTTATGGTCTCTGCGCTCAAGCGGCGAATGCGACCCTGAGTTTTTTCAGCGCGTTTTTCTCCAGCTGACGAATGCGTTCAGCAGAAACCTGGTATTCGTTGGCAAGCTCGTGTAACGTCGCCTTGTTCTCGTCGAGCCAGCGCCGCTGGATGATAGTGCGACTGCGGTCATCGAGATTATCCAATGATGCCATTATGGTATTCTCATATTGCGATCGCCAATCGTCTGCTTCGAGTTGCTGCGCAGGATCGTCGCTTCCATCACTGAGATAGGCAGCGGGCGCATAATGATTGTCTTCATCATTATCGAGCGGATTGTCGTAAGCGAGGTCATGCGCGTTCAGGCGTGATTCCATTTCGATAACCGTTTCTGGCTTGACGCCGAGTTTGTCAGCAACATCGTTGACTTCTGCCTGATTAAACCAGCCGAGGCGCTTTTTCGAGCTACGCAGTTTGAAGAATAGCTTGCGTTGCGCCTTGGTTGTTGCGACCTTTACAATGCGCCAATTACGCAGTACAAACTCATGGATTTCAGCCTTGATCCAGTGCACGGCATACGAGATCAGGCGAACATCGTGATCGGGGGAGAAGCGTTTGACCGCCTTCATCAGGCCAATATTGCCTTCCTGAACCAGGTCACTGAACGCCAGTCCATAACCCAAGTAGCCCCTGGCGATACTGACGACAAAGCGCAGGTTGGACATGATTAACTGCTGGGCGGCTTCGAGATCGTTATGCTGTTGCAGACGCAGAGCCAATTCATGTTCGTCTTCGGCATTCAGCATCGGAAAACTGTTGACCTGTCGTATGTAAGTATCAAGGCTGCCGACACTGGCCGGTAGGAAATTCGCCGCAGGTATCAATGATCGATTCATGGATAATGTCTCAGACATTAATTGCTCCTCAATTTTTCTATGGTACATATTAGCAGTCTTTTGGTAAGAGTGCTAAATCGCGAAATAGTTCCACGGAAATGAGTTGCCGTTTGCGACGGTTCGGGCAATGTGGCGATTGTGCCATCGAATGGCATCTTGATGTAAGCTATTGCAATTATTGTTTATTTCTTGTGAGCCACGAGGGCAAAGGTTGAGTTCATAGCCCAAGCCAAGCTAAGCCAGGCTCAGCTTGGCTCGATTTCACTCAAATGCCGCCCTACCGCTAGCCAGGAACCGCCCAACCCGAGCAGACAGCTGATCAGGATCAACAGGGCGATGTCGCCGGCCATCAGGCTGCTGATCTGGTAGTTACTGTGATAAAGCGTAGCCAGCCGCTCGAGCGGTTCGGCCATGATACCGAGCGCGATTGCGATTAATAGCCACGCCAGTAAACCACCGAAAAGACCGTACCACGCGCCAGTGTAAAGAAACGGTCTTCGAATAAAGCCGTTAGAAGCGCCAATCAACTTAGAGACCTGGATCACTTCGCGCCGGTTCTGAATATCAAGTCGAATCGTATTGCCAACAATGAGCAGGACCGCCAGGCCCAGCAAGGAGCCAATAATCCAGACGCCGCGTTGGGCAATATCAAGCAGTGTGTACAAGCGCTTGACCCATTGCATATCAAGTTGTGCCAGTTCCACCCGTCGCTCCTGCTGGAGGGTTTTTACTAGATGTAAAACCCCCTCGGGATTCTCTTGCTCTATGATCGGCTGTACCGTGATCACATGCGGTAAGGGATTCTCATCGAGAAATTGCAGGGCATCACCAAATCCTGATATCTGCTGAAATTCCTCCAGGCCGCGCTCGCGATCGATGATGTTGACTTTGTTTATTTGCTTGTGCAGGCGTAATTTTGTTGCCAGTTTCTCGGCTTGCTTTAGCGTCGTGCCGGCTTTCAGAAACAACGAAATCTGGGTTGTGCTGTCCCAGCCCGCGCTAAGCCGTGAAGCATTATCTAGTGCGATATAAAGCCCGGCAGGTAGTGCCAGCGCGATGGCGATAACGGCGCTGGTCATCAAACTCGAAATTGGCTGGCGTGATAGATACCCCAGACTGGCTACAAATGTTTGTAGATGGTGCGTCAGGTAGGAACGCAACCGGCTGCTCTGTTTTGTATCCTTGGTATTTGCTCTGCTTGGCGTCTTCCTGTTGGGCTTATGGCGTGTGGTCTTGTGCCGCTTGGTCTTCTGTCTTGGCCTCAATGCTCACGCTCCTGCGCATCAGTCAGCAGTTCGTTGCGTTCGATCGTACCCTTGGCCAGGCTTATGACCGGAAATCCCATTTGCCTGATCAAATCCAGATCGTGGCTGGCGATCAGAACCGTCGTACCGTGTTGGTTGAAGCGCACGAACAGCTCCATGATTTCTCGAGACAGTTCCGGATCAAGATTACCGGTGGGTTCATCGGCAAGTAGTAAAGGGGGTTTGTGAACGATAGCGCGCGCGATTCCGACGCGTTGCTGTTCACCACCTGACAGGGTAATTGGATCGGCCTTTTCTTTGCTCAGTAGTCCGACCTGGTCGAGCGCGGCACGTACGCGTTTTCCGATTTCGCGATGGTGATAGCCGTGAATCAATAGCGGCAGGGCTACGTTATCGAACACCGTCCTGTCATATAACAAATGGTGGTTCTGAAAGATGACGCCGATATTGCGGCGAATCCGCGGAATGCGCCTTGCCGGCAGGTTGTTCAAGTGGATGCCGTCGAGGAATATGTGCCCCCGGCTTGGGCGCTCGATCAACGTGATCAGCTTGAGCAAAGTGCTTTTACCAGCGCCCGAGTGCCCAGTCAGATAGGCAAAGCTTCCACGAGGTAGGTGAAAGCTGGCGCTGCTCAGGGCTTCAAAACCGCCAGGATAACGTTTGCTGATATTATCGAATCGTATCATGGCTGTTGATTATGTCCCAATTGTCGCTGATCCCATGAAAGAAACCTGTCCGCCGCCAGAAATCTGATGCAGGTCAATCCTCCAACAGAGCTGATACGAACTCGCGGGCATGAAATGGCCTCAGGTCCTGGATGCCTTCGCCGACGCCGATAAATCGAATCGGCAATCCGAGCTTGCGCGCGATAGCGAATAAGATTCCGCCCTTGGCGGTGCCGTCGAGCTTGGTCACGGCCAGGCCGGTGAGTCCCAGTGCATGATGAAACTGCTCGGCCTGCTGCAGTGCATTCTGGCCGAAGCCAGCATCCATGATCAACAGCGTCTCATGCGGGGCCTCAGCATCCAGTTTTGCGATCACGCGCTTGATCTTGGCAAGCTCATCCATCAGATTGCTTTGCGTGTGCAAGCGGCCCGCGGTATCGGCGATAACGACATCGATATTCCTCGATTTTGCGGACTGCACCGCATCGTATATGACTGACGCGGCATCGGAACCGGTTGCCTGAGCGATTACAGCGACATCATTTCGTCGCCCCCATTCCTGTAGCTGTTCGACGGCAGCGGCGCGGAAGGTATCGCCGGCTGCGAGCATCACCGATAAGCCTTGTTGCTTCATATAATGTGTAAGTTTGCCGATACTCGTCGTTTTACCGGCGCCATTGATGCCAACAACGAGGATGACGTAGGGCTTATTCGATTCGGTGACATCCAGCGCTTGTTCGCAAGGCTGTAGTATTTCGATCATTCGTTCCGCCAACACGATTTGCAGAGCGGTTTCATCGCCAAGCGCCTTGCGCGACAACTTATACTCTAAATTTTCGATAATCTCTGTGGTTACCTCGACACCGACGTCAGCACTCAACAGGCTGGTTTCGAGTGCATCCAGGGTGTCACGGTCGATCTCCTTTTTTCCAAGGAAAAAATCGGCCATATTGTCGCCGAGGCCACGCCGTGTTTTTGCGAGGCGGCTGGCGAGGCTGTCGCTGGTTGAATCTGTGGACGTTTCTGTTGTCGAAGCAGTTTCAACAGATTGTTTATGTTTACCGAAACCGAACATGTTGATTAGGGCCTATTAGCACTATGCGAATGCCCAGCGTTGGCCCTCCAATGTGGCCAGGCACGGCGCGCAGAGCGCGGTTTAGTTGTTCCAAATAAGCGATGTGCAACGCCGCATGGCCGCATTGGAGGACCAACCCGCAGGGACGGGGCCATTTTTCCGCATGACCGCGTTGCACTTTCGCTTATGTACCCCAGGTACACGGCGCTCAGTGCGCCTTGTCCTGCAAAAAAATGGCCGCCGTCGATGGGTATCCGCATAGTGTTAAAAGGCCCGAATAAAAAGTAGAGTAAATCAAGAGGATATCCTATCATCCTGGCATCCGCAGTTGTACATAGATTTGTAGGCTTACTGCGGCAGTGGGAAAGATAAGTGAGACGGTATGACGCCCCAGATTGTTTGCCGACTCGCGAGGAGCTGAGGACTCCGACCTGCGACTCTAGACAGGTGGCTATTCGACGCCTAATGCGTCGAGTTGGATAGAGCGGATATCACGATGTCGAAATCCAGTAATTTCGAGTTGATTCGAAAGGAGTATTTGGTTTAATGATGCGAATTTATGTTTTATTGATTTCACTGGCAACGTTGGCGATCGGTCTGACGATTTTTGTCTTCGTTGGCGATGACAAGCCAATTGACGAGGAGGCTGTAGACGGTGTTCAGGCCATTACACTGAAGAATGGTATGAGAGTCGTCGTGCAGGAGAACCGCCGAGCGCCCGTTGTGGTTACCCAGATTTGGTACAAAGTCGGTGGTAGCTACGAGCATGACGGCATCACTGGCGTTTCGCACGTACTCGAACACATGATGTTCAAAGGAACAGAAGACTATCCGGCCGGAAAATTTTCGGAAATCATCGCTGAGCACGGTGGTCGTGAAAACGCATTTACCAGTAAGGACTACACCGCGTATTTTCAACGAATCTCGAATGAGCATCTCGAACTGTGTTTGAGCCTTGAGGCAGACCGCATGCGCAACTTGTTGCTGAGTGACGACGAATTTATCAAGGAGATCGAAGTTGTCAAGGAAGAGCGCCGTTTACGTACCGATGACAAGCCGACTTCGTTGACTTACGAACGCTTCAATGCGGCTGCCTTCGCCAATAATCCATACCGTCAGCCGATTATTGGGTGGATGGAAGATCTGGATACCATGACCATAGACGACTTAAAAGAGTGGTACCTAACCTGGTATGCACCCAATAATGCCACGCTGGTTGTCGTCGGCGATGTAACAGCGAAAGAAGTATTCTCTTTGGCAAAGGAATACTTCGGATCACTCAAACCGGTCGAATTGCCGCAGCTGAAGCCGCGCCAGGAAGCAAAACAATATGGCATCCAGCGTGTCGAGGTTAAGGTGCCCGCCCGCGTGCCCTTTCTGGTGATGGGATACAAGGTGCCAGTGCTTAAATCGGTCGACGACAAGGACGAAGCCTACGCGCTGGAACTGTTAAATGGTTTACTCGATGGTGGTAATAGTTCCAGGTTTTCAGAGAACTTGGTACGAGGTAGTCAGATCGCGACCAGTGTTAGCGCCAACTATAATCTCTACGCATTGCATGACAGTCTGTTTACGCTATCGGCGATACCAGCTAACGACGTTGCTATCGACAAATTGAAGGCTGCAATCATCGAGCAGATAGAGGCTATACAAGATCAACCACCGACGCAGGCCGAACTCGAGAGGGTAAAGGCCCAGGTTGTTGCATCCTCAGTTTACGAACAGGATTCGAGTTTTTATCAAGCGATGAAGATCGGTATCCTGGAAACTGTTAACCTTGGTTGGCCGGCCATGAATGAGTATGTTGATCGTATCAATGCAGTGACTGCAGAACAGGTACGGCAGGTTGCTCGTAAATATTTCATCGAGGATCATTTGACAGTAGCGGAGCTGATACCGCAAGCGATAAATCTGCAGACACCGGCGGCAGCCACTGTGTCGGCAGGAGGTCGCCATGCACAGTAAAGTGATTCTTCAAGCCTGTCTGCTGCTGATCACAGCCGTGTCAACACAGCTGCAGGCATCGCCGGCGATTCAAAGCTGGCAGACAGAGCAGGGTACGAAAGTACTGTTCGTGGAAAACACGATGTTGCCGATGGTGGACGTTCGTATCGTGTTTGATGCGGCAGGTTCACGCGATGCTGAATTGCCCGGTGTAGCCATGCTGACCAACGGCCTGCTGGCTGAAGGGGCCGCGGGTAAAGATGCACAAGCTCTGGCTGAACGATTTGAATCCGTCGGTGCCCAGTTTGGCAACGGTTCCTTGCGTGATATGGCTTACGTTGGTGTGCGCACACTAACCAAAGATAAATACCTCGACACTGCAATCAATACCCTGGCCGATGTGCTCGGTCACCCCGATTTTCCCCAGGCTGCGTTTGATCGGGAGTTAGCGCGCATGAAAGTCGCCCTTGAGGCGCGCAAGCAGTCACCAGCGGATATTGCTGAGGAAGCCTTTTACAAGGCGGTGTACGCCGACCATCCCTATGCCCAGCCAACCGGGGGAACCCAGCAGAGCCTGGAGCAGATCACGCTGGAGGATGTCAAGGCGTTCTACCAGCGGTACTATGTAAGCGCCAATGCCGTGGTTGCAATCGTCGGTGGTATCGACCGCAAGCAGGCAGAAGATATCGTCCAGCGAGTCATGGCTGGTCTACCCAAAGGCGGCAAACCCGATCCATTGCCCGAGGTGCCTGAGCTGGATCGTGCCCAGACGATCAAGATCGATTACCCGTCGAAGCAGAGTCACATCTATCTGGGACAAGCCGGAATGATGCGCGCTGAGAAGGACTTCTTCACCTTGTACGTAGCCAATCATCCCTTTGGCGGCAGTGGTCTTACATCTCGCTTGGTCGACGTGATCAGGGAAGACAGAGGACTGGCCTACAGTGTGAGTAGTTTCTTTACACCGATGCAGGCCAAAGGCCCTTTCATCATTAATATGCAGACACGTACGGACCAGGCCGATCAGGCCTTGTCTCTGCTGGAATCGGAGCTGGAGAAATATGTCGCCGAAGGGCCTGACGAGACCGAACTCGACCGTAGCATCAGCAACATCACCGGCAGCTACCCATTGAGTCTTGATAGCAACAGCAAGTTGTTGGGATCGTTAGCCATGATAGCTTTCTATGATTTGCCGGACGACTATCTCGATTCCTACATAGCCAATATCCGCAAAGTCGATCGAGGTGAAATCAAGCGAGTACTGAAAAACCGGATTGATGTCGATAATATGGTGACCGTTGTTGTCGGCAATGGTAACTAATGAAACAGCAAGGCGTGGCGCGCATTTCTCACACGGGTTCGAGATGATCACGCTGGGATTTGAATGCGAAAAAAAGTTTATGAGGGCGTGGATTAACAGTGTCCATTTCCGACCGGGTAAGATTGTTTGTGGCTTTAGGGATCGAGTGAGGGTTTGTCCATCTGGTGAGAAATGCGGGCTCTAGGCCAGTTACGCATTATTGCAGGTAAGTGGAGACGCCATAAGCTAGCATTTCCCGGCCAACAGACGCTGAGGCCGACACCTGACAGAGTCCGGGAAACCTTGTTCAACTGGCTACGGGCAGATCTGGCAGACAGTATCTGTCTCGATTTATTCGCAGGTAGCGGTGCACTTGGCTTCGAGGCGGCATCCCGTGGTGCCAGGCGAGTCATTTTGGTTGAAAAAGATCGCGAGGCAGCAAATTTGATAAAACAGACCAGAGCTCGGCTGGAGGCAGATATGACAGAAATCGTAAATGCGGATGCGATCAAATGGCTAAACAGCAATCAACAGGTATTTGATATTGTATTTCTAGACCCACCTTATCGGGCGGGTTTGTTGAGCCGGTGTTGTGAACTGTTGGAGAACGGGCAAAATCTGGCGGAAAATGCAAAAATATACATCGAGCATGCGCTTGGCGATGATGTGATTGATATTCCGCAGGCTTGGCAGTGTATCAGGAGTCGGAGCGCAGGCCAGGTGTCATATGAATTGTACAGCCGAAGTCTTTAATTATGTCAGTAACCGCCGTCTATCCCGGTACTTTTGATCCCATCACTAACGGCCATAGCGATTTGGTGCAGCGGGCTTCCAGCTTGTTTGATCGAGTGATCGTGGCAATAGCAGCCAATCCGGCAAAAACACCGCTGTTTAATTTGGATTCGAGAGTGGCGATGGCGACCCATGTGCTCGCGGGAATTGACAATGCGGAAGTTTGCGGTTTTTCTGATCTGTTGGTCACGTTTGCACAACAGCGTAATGCGAATGTCATTCTTCGTGGGCTGCGCGCGGTTTCGGATTTCGAGTTTGAAATGCAGCTAGCTAGTATGAATCGCAGACTCGATAACACGATCGAAACGGTCTTCATGACGCCATCGGAGGAAACCGGTTTTATCTCCGCCTCACTGGTGAAGGAAATTGCCTTACATGGTGGTGATGTATCCGATTTTGTCCACAAGGTTGTTGTGGAAGAGCTGGTACGTATTGGCAGTAGGCTATAAAACTTTGTGCCTCTGATTGGAGGTGCAGAAGCTTCGTTCTATAAGTGTGTGGGCCCTGTAAACAGGGGTCGTATTTTTATGTGTTGAGGAGGGTGAAGTAGGTTTATGTCGTTATATATTACAGACGAGTGCATCAATTGCGACGTATGCGAACCCGAGTGCCCAAATGGGGCAATTAGCCCCGGAGATGAGATTTATGAAATCGATCCCGATTTATGTACCGAGTGCGTTGGACACTATGAAACTTCGCAATGCGTGGAGGTGTGTCCAGTGGATTGTATACCGCTTGATCCCAATCATGTAGAAACACGGGAACAGCTGATGGAAAAATACGAACGTCTAGCTGAGGATTGATGTATTAATACCGCTCGACTCATATCGATCGTCAGGCAAAGACAGGCAATTTTCTTTTTTCGCCTGCTTCTGCTTAGCGTCACGCTTACTTTATACGTTAGCGGACAAGCACAAACGTCTGCTATCGTGAGCGCGCACCCACTTGCAACGGATGCAGGTATAGAAATACTCAATAAAGGGGGAAATGCGTTTGATGCAGCTGTTGCAGTCACTGCAACACTGGCCGTTGTCGAACCGTACAGCTCCGGTATTGGCGGGGGTGGTTTCTGGCTGCTGCACATCAAGCGCGATAGTCGTGATGTTATGCTCGACGGCCGAGAGCGTGCACCGCTCGCGGCTACTAGTGACATGTATCTGGATGAAAACAATGATGTTGTGCCGGGTGCGTCTATCGATGGGCCGCTATCAGCGGGTATTCCTGGCGTACCAGCGGCCATGGCACATCTATCATCGCGCTATGGTGCCCTGCCTTTGTCAGTTTCGCTTGCACCAGCGATCAAGTACGCGAGCAACGGTTTTACTACGGACGAACATTATCGGCGTATGGCAGAACTACGCGTACAGGCGCTTAATGCCTCTGCGGATGCAGCACGCATTTTTCTCAGGAATAAAAAAGCACCTGAGCCGGGAAGCCTTATCATCCAGGACGATCTTGCTGCTACCCTGAATCTGATCGCCAGTAAGGGTGCTCGTGGATTTTATCAGGGGGCGCTGGCTGAGCGTATGGTCAAAGCCGTTGTCAGTCAAGGTGGCATCTGGAGCATGGAGGACCTGGCATCCTATCGCGTCGTGGAGCGTGAACCGGTACGGGCCAGGTACAAAGGTATGCAAGTGGTTTCTGCCGCACCACCATCTTCGGGTGGTGTTGCGCTTGTACAAATGTTGAACATGCTCTCCAAATTTGATTATTCGGCTTTAGCGGATGCCCAGCGTGTTCATGTCCTTGCCGAAGTCATGCGACGTGCTTACCGAGACCGGGCAGAATTTTTAGGTGATAATGATTTCATCGACGTCCCTGTGCGCCAGCTCACGTCGACTCAGCATGCCACCATGCTCGCGAACAGTATTCAGCTGGATGCGGTGACAGCAAGTGCTGCACTGGCTCCAGTGACGACTGACACGAATAAGGCCAAAGACACCACGCATTTTTCAATCATCGATGGCGAAGGTAATCGTGTCTCGGCCACCTTGTCCATAAATTACCCGTTTGGCTCGGGTTTCGTCGCCACGGGCACGGGTGTATTGCTCAATGATGAGATGGACGATTTTTCATCCAAGCCCGGTGAACCCAATATCTATGGTCTTGTCGGCGCGAAGGCGAATGCGATTGAGCCCGGCAAACGCATGCTATCCAGTATGACGCCCACTTTTCTAGAGACTAAAGACCGTATTGCTATACTGGGTACACCTGGTGGCAGCAGGATCATAACCATGGTCTTGCTTGGAGCGCTCGCTTTTCATGAAGGTGGCGATGCTGAGCAGATGGTGAATAGCGGCCGCTTTCATCATCAGTATCTACCCGACAAGATTTTCACCGAACCCGACGTGTTTTCGATGCAGTTACAGGATAAGCTGTCTGCGTTCGGTCATGAAATCGAAATCTTGGATTCTGACTACGGCAACATGCACATTATTGTGCAGCATAAAAAAAACGGCCAGCTTGACGCAGCGGCGGACAGAAGGGGCGGCGGAAAGGCGCGGATCGCGCCCTGAATGATGTCTGGAGCCATGTGGGCTAACAGTACAGACTTGTTTCAACGCAAAGGCGCAAAGAGCGCAAAGAAGATCTCTGTATTAACCGCAGAGACGCGGAGGCGCAGAGAAAACCTATTTCTGGGTGTTACTGCGAATTACGCTCACGAGAAGTCTCAGGGAACACTTCTGAATGACACAGGCAATATAACCTAAAATTTTCTCCGCGTCTCTGCGGTAAACACATCAGTAGCTCTCGCAAGTCCGTGGTTGATTTCGCTGTGACAGTTGCTCGAGCGTGCTATTCCAGGCCGAATCGTTGCTGTTCCTGGTGCGCGGTATAGGATTCTACGCTTTTGGCTTTTTCGATCGCCCTGATTAGTTGCGAACGCTCTTGTTCGGACATGCCCATGTTGATATAGCGGTCCGCAATTCGAAGTACTTCTTCGAGATGCTTCATGCGAAAATTGTGACTCAGCAGGCACTTTGCCAGATTGAATGCATCATCATTCTCCTCGCGCATCGCTATCGCCTTTTCGATGGCTATTTCGAGTTCTCTGTCGGTTGGTTTGGACATGAAGGCGTCGTCTCGTGATCGTGAATTATGCTGGCTGGTGTAGATATTACACCATTCGTTCATTATTGTTTGCGATTCTAGCGTATTGTCAATCGGTCGCGATCGAGTGTGTTAACAGGCCCTAATACTATAAGTAAAGAATAGAATATAAAGGACGTATGAGTGTTTATTGAGGGTGTTACACGAAAACAAGCTTTTCTTGCGCATCTATTGATCAGTGTGTTGGTCTTTGTTGTCGTGTCGTATTTCATCATTTTTCAATGGTACGCCTCATATTATTTTCACATTGATGGTGGCTATCGTGGTATCGCTACGATATTTTTAGTCGATATCGTGCTTGGGCCGGGGCTGACGCTGTTGGTATTCAGGCCGGGTAAACCCGGCCTTAAGTTCGATATGGCAACCATCATTATCTTACAGATTCTCGCCTTAGGCTGGGGCATCGGGTGGGTTTATTCCGAACGACCCGCGTTAACGGTATTCTATGACGGTGAATTTATATGTATGAAACATTCAGAGGTGTCAGACGTTGATCTTGATCGATTGGCTCTGAAAGACAAAGGGCAGCCATTACTTGCGGTGCTGCCGCGGCCCAACACTTACCTGGAATACCAGAAAATGCTGACTCAGGCGTTAGAGCAAAACAGTGCATCCATCTATATCTTTGGTGAAAAATTTTTGCCAATGGACGTGGTTGGAACCTTTCAAATTATGAATTACACACTCGATGTTGCCAACAGTCTATCCGGGGATGGTGACCAAATTGCCGAATATAGAGAAATATGGAATCAGTATCTGCGGAATCGCCGGCATCATAAGGATCACTATATGTACTTCCCGCTATCGTGTCGATACGGCAGAGTATTAGCTGTTTTTGATCCCGAGGTCAGTGAGATTGTTGATTACGTGCCCGTTTGCACAACACGTGCCGTTTCAAGAATCAAACTAGGTTTTACGCGTGACGAGATCGAACGATATAAACAGGATAATAATCTCTACGAATAACATCTGTATTTGTCGTCACGCAACAGCACCATAAAAACTAAAATACTATGCGATGCTGCGTGCTTCATGGAGTGAGTTAAATTGGTTCGTTTTATTGAATCCATTTCTGTAGGGTATTCTCAAGGTTCTGTAAATTGACAGGTTTGACTATTCTATCGTTCATGCCTGCAGACAGGCACTCTTGCTCACGTTCCGGAAAGGCGTCGGCGGTGAGGGCGATCACCGGGATTTGACTATTTTCCTTGCGGATTTCTATGGCGAGTTCATATCCATCCATGATTGGCATATTGCAGTCAGTCAATACCAATGCGTAGTCATTGCTTCTTAACATGTTTAGTCCTTCCTTGCCGTTACTGGCCAGGTCTGCCTTATAGCCTAGGGTTCTCAATTGGTTGGAGATCAACTTCAGGTTAGATGGGTTATCTTCAACGATCAGTACTTTCGCATTCGTTGTTTCGCGAGTATCAAATTTGGCGAAAAGATCGTGTTGACCCTGTGATTTGTCGCTAATGTCGTTGTTTTGCGAACTCTCCAGTTCGATCCAGAAGGTGCTGCCTCGTCCTATCTCGCTCTGTACATTCAGAATGCCGTTCGTCATCTCGGTCAGTTTTTTCGAGATGGCCAGTCCGATACCGGTACCCTCGACTTTTCTGGGATTGGTCTCGAGTCGAGTGAAGGGTTCAAACAGGCTTTGTAACTTGTCTTGTGGAATACCAAAGCCATTATCTTCAACGATGATGTGGATGCGATTTTCTGCAGCATAATGGCATCTGACAGTAACCATGCCGTTGCGATGGCTGTACTTTATCGCATTCGACAAAAGATTGAGGATAACCTGCTTGAGGCGAGTATGATCTGCTTTAACGTATTCGACGCAGTCGGTAATGAAATCCAGGCGGATGTTATTTTCATCCGCCATTGGTTGAATTAATGACTTGCATTCTTGAAGCACTGTCTCCAGCGGTAAGCTCTCGATCGAAATCCTAAGGTTGCCTTCCTCGATACTGGACAGGTCCAGAACCTGGTTTACCAGTTCCAATAACAGCTTACCGGCGTCGTCGATTTCTTTAATATTGTCCTGTTGCTTTGACGAGATTGAACCATCATGTCGAAGTAGCTGGGTATAGCCGAGAATGGCATTGAGTGGAGTGCGAAGTTCGTGCGACATGTTCGACAGGAATATCGATTTAGCTTCGTTTGCGTGTTCTGCTTCATTTTTTGCTTTCCTTAGCGCGTCCTCTCTGATATCGGCTTCAATGCGCAGGCGGATGTTTTGATTGGAGTTTTTATAGACTCGCCGGGAGGCTGAAACTGTGAACAGAATAAATACAGCGATAAGATAGGAAAGGACGTCGAAAAACTCATTATCCTCGATTATCAAGTGTAATTCGAGCAGTACCAACGCGGGCATCAGAAACAGCACAATGGTTTGCCAGCGGTAAGAGAGCGTTATCAACGAGCCGCCAGCAACACCGACGATGCAGACCACGATCAGTGTTTGATACTCATTTTCTGTTGATTGGCCCAACCAAGACAACATACCCCACCAGAAACCGGAAAATGTTGAACCGAGTAAGAAGCGTAATCCCCATGATTTTTTACTTTGCTCCTCCGGTGCAGTGCTGGTGAATGCGTAGCTATCCCAACTACGCAGCACGATAGAGCCAAGCATAACCGTGAACCAGAAGGACAGATGTTCGGGTGATTTTGTGTTGTCGAGCATGACGAGATAGATGATCAGACTCACGGCTAGTGCTGCGAGCATGGAAAACGGCAAACTGCCGTACAGCATGCGAATCTCTTCAAGCTGAACGCGTGATTCCATGGCCTGATCTGACTTTTGAGACTGAATCGAAGACGACTGTTTCATAATTCCCTTTTGCGGTCTCGCTAATGGTACCCCAGTGGTTGCGCCAGCACGGATGAAGCGTCAAAACCAGCTTTTATACGTTACAATGGAGCCATACAGTGAATCAAACGGTTAATTACAGTGGCTGACAAATTATATTGCGGAATTGACAACGATGGTTATGGTGGCATGACACTCATTGGTACTATTATAAGGGACGCGTGGGTGTTTGGCATACTGCCGGAAGATGAAACTTGTGAAAACTGGACGCATAGTCGCTTGCAAATAGTGCATGACAGGACTAAAGAAGAATGGGACAAGTACCATTGCTTAGTGTCCAATCTACCAGTTGATTTAAAGCAACGGCATGCCAGGATTTATCGTGAAGCGGTAGAAAAGGCACGTGCAATGGGGTGGGACCCAAACCGCAGTCTCGCTGACAGCGAGAGATTCGAATAACATTTCCGATAACAGTATGACCGATAGCGTAACAGAAACGTTTTTCTTGCCTGACGAGACCGAAAGACACCCCTGGTCAGTGCCCTGTGGAATCTACAGTCTATATAAATCGCTGTTGAACAGGAGTACAACAGGCAACGTTTTTGTGCCGATCAGAAGCATGCAGTTTCTTGCCGTCATGGACCAGGACGAGATCGTTTTTGTCGATAGCCAGTCCTATGCAGTATCAGAAAACCAGGGCGGGCGGCTGATTCTTGTTGCCTGGCAGTTTACAGAAACGCACAAGCGTGAAGCATTGACGGATCCAGTACCCTGTGAAGTGGTGTTCTATGCGTCAAAGCATGCTGACATCCAGTTGCGCCTGGTGGAAGAGTTACGCAAAGCCATGGAGTTAATGGATCAGCGTTATCGGGATGAACAGATGCCGGCAAAAGGCGCAAAAATACTCAGCCTGCCGTCCTAACAAGCGCTGTAAACGGGTATTATAAAACCCGCATGTTGCACGAAGGATTCGGATTTTAGTGGAAAGTTGGCAATAAATCGTCGGGAACGCTTTATTGCGTAAGCCCTGCGGGGCTACAGCTTGCCCGCTGATCGCGATTAAATGGCTTGATGATGGTCTGCCCAGTTCCGTGATGGAGGATGATTTACATTTTTTTACACCATAAGAATCAATACCTTGCGTGACTTGACTGTAGTTTGATTTTGCATGTTGAGACTAATCTTGGGATGATGGGAGTTGTTTTCATATGGAGATGTAAATCATGCCTACTAATATTCTCAAATTAGACATTGTCACAGCCGAATACAGTGGACCAAATAGACGGCGTGTCAATGAGCGTCGGTGGGGTCTTGATCGTAGGCGTATTATTCGCTTTGATGTAAATGGTGGCGATCGTCGCTCAGGTTTTTCCCGCCGTCACATAGATCAGGGGTTATAAGAACTGGATTTCTGCTGACACGCAGGTGGAGGCTCGGTTACCGCACACATAGCGCAGAGCGGGGCTGGTTATTCCCTGACCCGGATGATGGCACTGGCCTGCGTTTCTGATCAGGATCACGGGAGCAGGCGAAGAGCGAAGACCACCTGAACCGTGATAGGCATGTTCGAATAACACACTGTATTTTAGCCATACTAGGCTCTTCTCAAAAAAAACTATGCCTTATCAATATTCCGCGCCGCATGGTGAGAAATGCGGGTTAGTTAACCGGTAGCCTTACAGGCGTTCAAGTGTGATTGTGCAGTTTTCAAGATCACTCCGGCGCGGTGGGTTCCTTTTTCACTTCTTGGGTGGAACAGCCCGTTGTCAAAAGCGCTGCAACAAAGATCAGCGCCTGGTAACTACGTGTATGTTTGATAATGGAGTCGGATAGCATTTTTTCACCTTTAATACCGAGGAATTCTGCGCATCTGAATATACAGTTTAATTCGTTTGTTGAGTCTGGACCGGCACAAGTCTTTTGTATTTATAATAATAAATCTTCAGCGATAGCATGATAGATACTGGCGGCATTGATAAGAGTGTTGGCAGTGAGTGTTGGCACGCCATAGACTTCGGTGCTGATAGAATAATCCTTATTTATTTTTTCGAGTAATAAATCGAAGTCTCCATCACCAGATAACAATACTACGGTATCAACGTCTTTTGCTATGTCGATGACATCGATAGTAATTCCAACATCCCAATCGCCTTTGGCGGATCCGTCACTGCGTTGAATGTATGGTTTGAGCTTTACTGTAAAACCAATATGTTTGAGTGCGTTTTGAAACTTGTGTTGTTTCTCATCGCTACGATGCGTAGCGTATGCGATTGCAGAAACAATTTGTCCTTCGGCGCTTAATCGCTGCCATAGTTTCCGGTAATCAAACTGACGGCCATAAGCCTGGCGAGTGGTGTAATAGATGTTTTGCACATCAGCAAAGACAGCAATCTTTTTCATATTGGTAATAAACTTTTAAACTAATGATAAAAAATAGGTCAGAGTCCAGTGGTGCTTACTTTGGCATATGCGGTTCGCCCAATTGCCGGCCGTTGTAAATCGCCTATATACACATGCGCTACTCATTGGTAAACATCCGGGAAACGACAGTTTACCGCGTATGTGCCCAGATTCTTAGTCAATGTGTCGGAATTGATCCGCACCACTGTTATTTTGTGACTTATTCAAGGTGGGTCAAGCTGTGTGGCGCAACACATTCTGTAGGCAATTAAGAACTTTATATCACTAATAATTTACATGCTTAGTTTGCCCGATAAACAATTCGGACATAGGTGTGTAATACACTCCTCCACCGTATGTGTCAGTAAGCTCGGGGCCGAGAAAACCAAAGTCGGCTAACAATCTGACTTTAAATTAAACACCTGGTCTCAATTGGTCAATAATCTGTAGAACCATAGCAAAGCGCTAATATCAACGATTATTGTTATAAAAGCAAGAGTACCAGGTTGATCATCACGGTCAGGACAATCCCGATCACAACAACACATACACCAGTAACATCATCCTTCTGTTCTTTTAAACACAAATAGTGTTTGATATTTGTGTAGTACATGGCGTTATATTCACGTTTTGATTGTTTATCCTGAGTACTAGCTTATGCGATCCCTCTTATCTTCGCCTCGTAGAATTCCACGGCGGCTTTGTGATTTTTTCACAAAACGGCTTTAGGCATTGAAACGGGTGTGGTGTAACGGTAACACGAAAGGCTTCCAACCTTTTCTAGATTAAAATGCTTGGCAGATTGTCAAAGCTTATATGAGTATTGACCGGAGTATTGGACATGACAGAGTTGATTTTGCGCATCAATGTCAGTGGGCAGCCAATGGGCTGGATTCCATGGCAGGCTGCCGTGTTGCATTACGCCAGAGACCAGGTGGTATGGACTCTGGGTGATGAAACCATGCGTTACTACGGTGGTTTCAATCGCATTCACAAGCAACGATCGTACGTCGATGTGCATCCGATTGTAGCGGTAAAGGGTGTCGTGGGGCGATCAAGATACGAAACAGTACCACCGCTGACAAACCGCGAATTGTTTCGGCGTGATCGTCATACCTGTATGTATTGTTTGACGTCACTGGCTGATCGGCATCTGACGCGGGACCATGTTTTGCCGCTGTCGCGCGGTGGAGACGATGTATGGACTAACGTGGTAACAGCGTGTCGGTCATGCAACCAGCGTAAAGCAGCCCGTCTGCTCAAGGAGTCAGGCATGCGTTTGCACGCAGTACCGTATACGCCAAATTACGCCGAATGGCTGATTTTGCGTAACAGAAATATTCTGGCGGACCAGATGGCGTTTTTGAAAGCGCAGTGTCCAAAGGAACGTCGCGATTATTTATAGTACAGGCTGTCGGCATGCATACTCTGGACACCCTGTTGGGTGACAAGGATGAAATAACAGCGCCGGAGCAGGTAAATTTGTAACAGTTGAGAATTTGGATATAGAATAATCCCTGCGCCACTTTTTTGATGTTATTGTAACTTCCAGATACTTGCCATGTTCGATATTAGCTACCGGGTTATCCTGTTCTCACTATTGTCAATGATCATTGCTGGGGGCCTGCTATTTTTCGATACCGCAACCATCGTGGCCTATGCCTTACTGGTGATCGGTTTCTTTGGTATTGGTATTGGCATACTGATTGGTTTCTTTAAAATGGTGAAGGACTCAGATTAATGGTGTTGTAGGGGCCATTTTTTGAAACTGAAGGGACCAGATCCAGCTGCGAAATGAGGGCGCACTGCAATCCGTGGTTCTCACGTTAAAATAATGTTACAGAGTTAATCTTCTTCAACCTAGATTCCGCAGTTGATCGCTGTTACCGCTAGTCAACTCTATGATTATTAAAACAATTATGCAGTCTGTGATGTTCATCCAAGCGGTGAGTCGCTACACAGTTCATCGCCGCCCCTCAAGCGCCATGGCGGCGTTGCAACTTTTGCCAAGGACTACGGCCATTAGCTGCAAGTCGCGTCTTGCCCTGACGCTTGAGGAGCAACGCTAAATCTGTGTTCAACTGCGGATTCTAGGATAAATTGTATAAGCAGGGGATAGCAGCAAACACCGTGCGCCCTTCGGTAGATTTCAGGCTAACGTACAGACCAGATCAGAAAGATCACAAAGCTAATAAGTACCACAGCTAATAAGGCCAATGTACCCCAGTGTTTTTCCTCCGCGTTCTTGCTCCTCTCGAAGGTCGCTTTGATCCCGGGCCTGAACAGAAATAGAACCAGTACGGCCAGTGCACCTAAAGCTATTTGTTCCCACAGTTCCATTTAACGTCCACCTTTCAATCGAATTTGTAATGCTTTTCTATCGGCTCAATGATTTTCCAGACACATTTCATGCCTTTCGGAAACACAACCAGGTCGCCTCTACTGATGGTTACCGGCGCTTCGTTTTCTACAGCGATGATGGCGCGGCCTTCGATGATGTAGCAGGTTTCCTGCTGATCGTACACCCAGTCGAATTCCGAAACACCTTTGGTCCACACTGGCCAGTCATCGACGTAGAGTACATCGAGCTTGGCCGGTGTGACATTATGTTCGATCGTAATCATGCTCATGTTGTGCCTGTTTGCATAAAAAGTGCAATCTTATCAGCGTATCTCTTCGACGGTGTACTTTTTCTCCAGCACGCTTGGTGTGATCAGCGCATAGCCTTGTTGTTGCCAGTGTGCGAGTTCGGTGATCGCTGACGGCACGACTTCGATGAAGTCATAAAAGTCGTTGACCGCATAGGCATAATCCTGTGCCGCAAGACCACAAACCTTGAACTTGACACCAAGTTCAGCATAATAGCGCATGCGCTCGACGGCATCTTTGAAACGGTCGTAATTTTTTCGCGCAACGGTCACGATTTCGGTACCATGAATGATTACCACCGTCTGCATAAACTCCGGTGCCTGGTTATAAGGTTCATCCATCAGCGGGTTCATCTGAGCCCTGATCCAGTATAATGCGGTGTTGAGTTTATTGGGGTCATCGAAATAAAAATCGAACAGCACTTTTTGTTCCCGGTATGGTGTCTGTACCCAGGATCCGCCTTCGGCTGGTGCTGGATTCGAGGCGATTGCAGCAATGCTATTCAAGCCGATGACCGCGAGCAATATTGCCGACATACGCATGATTGCACCTCGCTTTGAATTAGGGCCTGTTAACACTATACGGGTAGCCATCGACGGAGGCCATTTATTTGCAGGACCAACGCTGGGCATTCGAATAGTGTCAACAGGCCCCAGTATGTTCACTCATTGTATAGACAACTCATATGCATAATCGGCCCAGCTCCAGCACGGATATTTTCGACGTCTGTTTTGAGGACTATCAGGAAAAGGTCGTTGCGGCATCATACGAAACGCCGATCCTGGTCGATTTGTGGGCGGACTGGTGTATGCCTTGTCTGCTGGTCGCGCCTAAGCTGAAGGCGCTGATCGAGGAACACGCGGGTCGGCTCAAGTTGGCCAAGCTCGAGGTCGATGCTGGCGAAAACATGCGGCTGGCCGGTCAATACAAGGTTCGAGGTTTTCCAACCGTGATCCTGTTTATCGATGGCGAGGAACAAGGACGTTTTCACGGTGCGCAGCCACTATCCTTTCTGCGGGCGTTTGTCGACGAGCATTTGGGGCCCCACCATAAATAAGTATATAAATAAATACTAATTCTTGATCTATATCTATTCTTTACAATCTCTCATTGAGATACAATCATAGGGCTAATCAATTCCTTAAATACTGGAGACAACGCAATGAAGAAGCTATTTGGCGGTTTGCTGGCAGTCGTTCTCCTGACTGCAGCTAGCACCAGCATGGCCTGGTGGGACGATGATGATGACTACTACGGTGGTCCGTGGGGTGGCGACTGGAACCCCTATGATGAGTGGGATCCGCGCTACTGGATGGAAGAAATGGAAGATGTCTGGGACGATGACGACGACTGGTACCGCTATGGCGGTGGTGGTTACGGCCCATACGGTGGCTACGGCCCATATGGCGGCGGTGGCTATGGTGCGCCCTACGGCGGTGGCTATGGTGCGCCCTACGGCGGCGGCTATGGTGCTCCTTACGGTGGCGGTTACGGAGCTCCTTACGGCGGCGGTTACCCCTACTACGGCTATTAAGAGCTGAACAACACCTCTAATTGAGAGGGAGAAAGCGCAATGAAGAAACTAATTGGCGGTATTTTCGCAGTAACACTCATGACCGCAGCGAGCACCAGCATGGCCTGGTTTGGTGGTGACGATGGTCCGTGGGATGGTGGTGGTGGTGGCTGGAACCCGTATGATGAATGGGATCCACGTTACTGGATGGAAGAAATGGAAAGCGAATGGGATGATGACTACGGCCGTGGCGGTTACGGTCCCTATGGTGGTGGTTATCCATACGGTGGCGGTTACGGCGCGCCTTATGGCGGTGGTTACGGTGCGCCTTACGGTGGTGGTTACGGTGCGCCTTATGGCGGTGGCTATGCGCCCTCGCCCTACGGCGGCGGCTACGATCCGTACGGCGGAGCTGGCTACCCAAGTGGTGGCGGTTACCCAAGCGGTGGTACAGCACCAAGTGGCGGTACAGCACCAAGTGGCGGTACAGCACCAAGCGGTGGCGGTTACCCAAGTGGAGGTGGCAATCCAGGCT
>JABDQW010000294.1 GCA_013042055.1 Gammaproteobacteria bacterium
CTCCTAGATTCCGCAGTTGAACACAGAATTAGCGCTGTTCCTCAAGCGACAGGGCAAGACGCGACTTGCAGCTAATGGCCGTAGTCCTTGGCAAAAGTTGCAACGCCGCCATGGCCCTTGAGGGGCAGTGATAAACTGGGTAGCGACTCACCGCTTGGGTGAATGTCAAATACTGTACTACTCTTCGAGAAATCATAGAGTTGAGTAGCGGTAACAGCGGTCAACTGCGGAATCTAGGGTTAGGGAGGGTGGCCGGGCAAGGGAAAACAGTCATAACGCGAACGGCACCAGTTTTTACTGATGCCGCTCTTGATCGTTAGTGCAGACTAAACACTGAAACGGTTATTTCAGATTCTCAGATTTATCAGTTAGCCAATCTGCCTGAGCAGTTCTTCGGCTTCCCTCTTCTGCGTGTCGTCGCCTTCTGTCATTACTTCGTCAAGGATGCTTCGGGTACCATCTGCGTCACCCATGTCGAGATAAGCCTTGGCCAGATCCAGCTTGGTACCCACTTCATCGATATCATCCAGATCAGACAGATCGAGTTCCTCATCATCGGCGTCTGCACTCGCCATTGTCCCTGGTTCAACCACGGATTCAACGATAGCTTGATCCAGGTCCATATCATCCAGGTTCAGGATCGAATCCGTTTCATCCCTGGGTTCGTCGATATCCTCGGCGCTTTCCGACTCGACGGTCTCTTCGCCAAGATCAGTATCCAGGTCGAGCGCCTCGACATCATCCAGCGAGAACTCCTCATCTGAGGTATCAGCCTCAGCAAAAAGCGCATCGGCTTCCTCACTTAGATCAAGATCGAGATCGGTGTCCAAGTCTGCAGCCTGCTCCGCTGGCGGCTCTTCATCATCGAATCCCAGCTCTGTCGCCTCGATATCGAGCGAAAATTCCTCTTCACCGAGATCAGCATCCTCTTCTGATTGTGTTTCCGCCAGATCGAACTCGACGCTTTCATCCTCATCCTCTTCAAGCACCGTTTCAGCACCCGTTTCCGCAAGGTCAAACTCAACACCTTCATCCACGACCTCATCGACGACGGCGTCAGCACCTGTTTCCGCCAGGTCGAACTCGACACTGTCGGGAGACTCAGCTGCGAGTTCTGCATCCTCATCCTCACTACCGAGATCGAGGTCAGGCGCTAACGCTTCCTGCTCTTCTGTAGCATCGAGTTCGATATCAACTAAATCGGGTTGATTCGACGCTAGATCATCCATGCTCAAATCGCCAACCTTGTCGGCTGCTGCAGCTTTAAACAGGGCGTGTTCCGGACAAAGCTGTGTTCCAAAGGTAACAATCTTCTTCCACAGAGGGGTTTCCCTGCCTTCTCTGCTCTGATTCACCTCAGTTGCCAGTTCGATGAAAGCCTCAGCATTCCTGCTGGAATTATACGTTTCAGCTAGTTTCTCACGGTAACTGTCATTTTCTGGATTCTGCTTGATCGCATTTTGCAGCAACTCCTCGGCTTGCTGGTAGATACCGTAAGCCAGATAGACATCCGCCTCTGCAATAACATCATCACGCGCGCCGACCTCCCCTGCCGGCTGAGAAACCACGGTTTCCTCCGCCGCAAACTGATCTTCCGTCGCTGCCGCGAGCTGACCTTGTGTCTCTGCCACTTCAGTGAACGCTTCTTCAACCGCAGCGCCGCTATCCTCTGCTATCTCTTCAGCGACTTCATCGACGGCCTGAACCTGCTCTTCCGCGGCGACAGCAACTTCGTCGACCGCTTCGTCGACGTCTTCAAGATTACTCGCGACAACCGGCTCTTCATCTCCACCTTTTCGACGCCGCATGACCAGCGCAATCAATAGCAGCACCAGTAGCAAGCCGCCACCCGCCGCCGCCAGTAAAACCGGATTATTCAAGAATGCCGCGAGTGGACCTTGTTCTGGTTGCATGAAAGCGGGTTGCGGTGACGGCTTGACAGAAAAGTCCTCTGTCGATGTGATGGGCTGGTCGATCAATTCCTCGCTCTGTTCTGCCGCTTCAACCTGATCCTGCTCAACAAAAACATCCTGTTCAATCTCGTCGAACACATCTTGCTCTATAGTGACATCTTCTTCAGGCGCAGCCGTCTCCATCGGGCCCTCTTCCAGGAGCGATTGTTCGAATGTCTCCTCTTCTGCCTGCTGTTCAGCCGTGATCGCCCGCTCAAATGCCTCGCTCGCGGTCACGTCCTCTGACGCTGCCGGGGTTGCTGCGCGTTGCATTTCAGCCAGATCTGTATCCTCCAGCGTCAACAAGGCTTTCATCTGTTCGACCTGGTCCTCGAGCATGCCGATGCGTTCCTGCATCTCTTCCTTCTCCACGCGCTCGGTCTCCAGTGACTCTCTGGCAATCGCCAACTCAGCGCGCAATTCCACCTCGGACATTTGTGTCGGATCTTTGCTACCTGACGCAGCAATACCGCTGCCTGCGGCGAGAATCTCTAGACGCGAATCAGCACCTTCAGCCGAACGCATACCGGCATCATCCTCACCTTCTAAATCCAGTGCAGACGTTGGTTGACCGCCGCTGACAGCTTCTTGATACTCACGCCATAGGGCATGTTGCTCGCGAACGAGATCGATAGCCTCGGACTGACTGACGGCTATGATGTCATCACGATCTGGGATACGCAGAACGTAACCTCGCTTGAGACCATTCACGTTATCATTTATGAACGCTTCGGGATTGCTACGGACAATGGCAAGCATCATCTGCTCTATGGCTACCGAGCGATCCGGACGCATCGCGTCAGCCAGGCTCCATAAGGTATCACCCCGCTGAATCCGATAACCCGTCGGGGCTTGAAAGGTCCGTTCCGCATCAGCGGGTAGTGTTGCTGTCGGTGAAGGCATTGCCCGCGCCTGTGTCGATGGTGGCGCTGCGGGTGCGGTTGTTACGCCGCCGGTGCCCGTACCCATAATCGACGGCCGGAAACCGCTACCACCCTGGGGTTCAGGTGTGGTCTTCGGCGATGACGACGGCGACTCCATCGCTGCGGGCCGAGTTTCTTCTCGCTCAGCTGGCGCTTGCTGCTGCCCCATAAACACAGGCGGGTCCAACAGGATCGTGTATTCGCGCATCATGTGACCCTTGGGCCAGTCGATTTCAACCAGGAAATTCAGAAAGGGCTCACGTATTGGTTTATCCGATGTCACCCTGATAATGGGCACACCGTCACGAACCTCAGCGCTGAACTTCAAGCTGTTTAGCAGGTAAGGCCGATCGATACCTGCCCTACTGAACTCTTCACGCGGCGCGAGCTTGACGATAAGTGTTTCTACATCTTCAGGCGCGGCTGACAACAGCTCGATTTCTGCGTTCAGCTCCTGATTGAGCGCCGTCGAGACTTCGATTTCACCCAAGCCCAGAGTGAAGCCGTAATCTGGTAAAAGTAATACCCCTAATGCCAAGGCAAAGATGATTTTACGCACTGGTTTCCCCTCTCATAGAGTCGAGACAAGGTCTTGAGCCCTGTTGCAGTCCCCTGTATTGTTCTTGTTGTAGTCGGCTCCAGTATCCGTTACCGGAACGATTTCTTCCAATACTTGAAGTATTTAGTGGTAAATATAGGTTATAAATACGTTTTTATCAAAGTTTCAGCGATTTGCACGCTGTTTAATGCGGCACCTTTGCGAACGTTATCAGCCACGACCCACATATCCAAGCCTTTTTCGTGTGATACATCATCCCGAATACGACCGACGTAGACTGGATCAGTGTTCGCACCCTCGGTAACAGCAGTCGGGTAACCACCGTCTTGATGCTGATCTAGAACCACTACGCCGTCCGCTTTTGCTAACAACTCGCGGGCTTCCTCCGCAGTGATTTTGGCAATGGTCTCGATGTGCACCGCTTCTGAATGACCAAAAAACACCGGTACGCGAACGGCAGTCGGATTGACCTTGATGTTATCATCCTCGAATATCTTGCGAGTCTCCCACACCATTTTCATTTCTTCCTTGGTGTAACCGTTGTCTAGAAAAACGTCGATATGTGGCAGCACATTAAAAGCAATCTGCTTTGGATACACCTCGGATTCAATCGGCTTGGCATTGAGCAGATTGGCCGTCTGGGCAGCCAACTCCTCGATGGCCTCTTTGCCGGTACCCGATACCGCCTGATAGGTTGCGACATTGATACGTTCAATACCCACCGCGTCCTTGATCGGTTTCAGTGCGACCAACATCTGTATGGTTGAACAGTTGGGATTCGCGATGATGCCGCGCGACGTATAGCCCGCTATGGCGTGTGGATTGACTTCAGGAACGACCAGCGGGATATCATCGTCATAGCGAAATTGCGATGTGTTATCGATCACTATGCATCCGGCTGCAGCGGCTTTGGGAGCATACTCCGCTGAAACCGAGGCACCAGCTGAGAACAACCCAATCTGCACACGGGAAAAATCAAAATCAGCCAGATTCTGCACGCTGATCAGCCGGTCGCCGAACTCGACTTTCTTTCCGGCCGAACGACTGCTTGCAAGTGCATAGACCTCTCCTACTGGAAACGCGCGTTCTGCCAGTATCGACAGCATGCTTTCACCAACCGCACCGGTGGCGCCTACAACCGCTACATCAAATGTTTTACTCATAATATCTCTATCTACTCAGTGATCAATCAAACGGACAGTTCGGCCAGCACCGCCTCACCCATTTCTAGCGTACCTACTTGTTGGCAGCCTTCTGCCATAATATCAGGTGTACGCAAACCTCGGTCCAGTACTCTACCGACAGCTTGCTCGATTTTCTCGGCCAAAGCAGCTTGATCGAGACTGTAACGCAACATCATCGCCACAGATAAGATGGTTGCCAAGGGGTTGGCCACACCTTTGCCGGCAATATCCGGGGCCGATCCGTGTATCGGTTCATACATCCCCTTACTGTCTTGATCTAATGACGCTGAGGGCAGCATGCCGATCGAACCGGTCAGCATGGCTGCCGCATCTGACAGGATATCGCCAAACATGTTCTTGGTAACCATGACATCAAATTGCTTGGGCCACTTCACCAGTTGCATGGCAGCATTATCAACGTACATATGACTGAGCTCGACCTGCGGATAGTCATCTCCGGTTTTGGTGACGATCTCGCGCCATAACTCGGACACTTCCAACACATTGGCTTTGTCAACAGAACACAGACGCTTACCGCGTTTCATTGCAATATCGAAAGCAACCCTGGCGATACGCTCGATCTCCGACTCGGCATATACCAAGGTATTGTAACCTTCGCGTTCACCGCTGGCCTTGTCACGTATACCGCGAGGTTCGCCAAAGTAAATGCCTCCGGTCAGTTCGCGCACAATCATGATATCCAAACCGGCAACAACGTCGTATTTTAATGAAGAGGCCGCTGCCAGCTGAGGATAAAGAACCGCAGGTCGCAAGTTCGCGAACAGGCCGAGTTCTGAGCGCAGGCCCAGTAAGCCCCGTTCGGGTCGCAGGTCACGTGGAAGATCTTCATACTGCGGACCACCGACAGCGCCCAGTAAAATCGCATCGGCGGCTTGGACCAGCACACGTGTTTCATCTGGCAGCGGCTTTCCTGCCGCGTCATAGCCCGCGCCACCCACCGGTGCCTGCTGCATCTCTATGTCGAGACCCCTTCCCTGCAAGTAGTCCAACAGTTTAACGGCTTCGGCAGTGATCTCGATCCCAATACCATCGCCAGGCAGAACCGCAATCGTATAACTCATCGTATTACCTGATCGTATTTGAATACCGCATCGACTGCGGAAGCGGGAATTATACGCTATTTGGCACTAGCCGTTGGCATCATAACCGGGTATCGGGTTACTACATATTTTTACCGCAGAGGCGCAGAGACACAGAGGATCTGAGTGTTTTTTCAGTCGTTCGCCCATCGGGAAAGCCCCCAAGGTTCTGAAGACCTCTAACTTTGGTCGAGATGAAAACCCAGAACGATTCTCTGCGCCTCAGCGTCTCTGCGGTAAATTTACAAATTAGACAAATACAGCTCGAGCGGCCGGGGCTTAAAACAACCACGGTGCCTGAAGTCGTCTTTGTTGTTCATAAGCCTTGATCTGATCGGCATGCTCTAAAGTCAAGCCGATGTCATCGAGGCCGTTCAACAAGCAATGTTTCTTGAACGCATCGATCTCGAAACGATACGTTTCATCGCCGACGATGACACGCTGTGACGCAAGATCGACGGTGAATTCAAGGCCTTGTTCCTGCTTCACCCTGGCGAACAGCCCATCAATAGTCGCAGCATCGAGCGCAATCGGCAACAGGCCGTTCTTGAAACTGTTATTGAAAAAAATATCGGCGAAACTGGGAGCAATCACCGCGCGAAACCCAAAGTCAGTCAACGCCCAAACGGCATGCTCACGAGACGAGCCACAGCCGAAGTTTTCCCTGGCAAGTAGAATCGTCGCCCTGTCGTAGGGCGGCTGATTCAGTATGAATTCAGGATTGAGGCGACGCATTGAATTTTTAATATCCGGCGCGCCGGCATCCAGATAACGCCAGTCATCGAAGGCGTTCGGGCCAAATCCGCTGCGTTTAATGGATTTGAGATACTGTTTCGGTATAATCGCATCGGTATCGACATTCGGCCGATCGAGTGGGGCAACAATGCCACGATGTTCGGTAAACGCCTGCATAGTGGTTTCTCAGCTCTCTGTTATCAGTTCATGGACATCGACGAAATGGCCGGTAACCGCCGCGGCGGCTGCCATGGCCGGACTCAACAAGTGGGTGCGTCCCCCCTGGCCTTGACGACCTTCAAAATTCCTGTTTGATGTCGACGCACAACGTTCGCCAGCCTCGAGCCTGTCAGCATTCATTGCCAGACACATGGAGCAACCGGGTTCACGCCATTCAAATCCAGCCTGCAAAAATATCTGATCCAGGCCCTCTTCCTCAGCCTGTCGCTTGACCAGCCCCGATCCCGGCACGACCATCGCCAAGCTGACGCGGTCCGCTACTTTTCGACCTTTGACCACATGAGCGGCAGCGCGCAAATCTTCGATACGCGAATTCGTACAGGAACCAATAAACACCTTGTCGACAGCTATTTGATTGATCGGCTCACCGGCAGTCAAGCCCATGTATGCGAGCGCCTTGCGCATGCCATCGGCTTTGACATGGTCATGCTCTTGTTCCGGATCAGGTACCGCCGCATCAATCGCCGCCACCATCTCTGGTGACGTACCCCAGGTGACTTGCGGCTTGATAGCAGCAGCATCGATATGCACGACTTTATCGAAAATCGCATCGGCATCCGAATGCAGCTGCTGCCAGGACTCGATGGCGCGGGCGAGCATTTCACCTTGCGGCGCGTAGGGTCGGTTTTTGATATAGCCGATCGTCGTGGCATCAACCGCAACCATACCGGCGCGGGCTCCTGCTTCAATAGCCATGTTGCAGACCGTCATGCGCCCCTCCATACTCAGCGCGCGTATGGCATCGCCACCGAACTCGATGGCGTGTCCGGTACCCCCTGCGGTACCGATTTCACCGATGATGGCGAGCATGATATCTTTAGCGGTGACACCATTGCTGACCCGCCCATCGACAGACACCAGCATGCTTTTGCTTTTCTTTTGCAGCAAACACTGCGTCGCGAGCACATGCTCGACTTCTGACGTACCGATCCCAAATGCGAGCGCACCAAAGGCGCCGTGAGTGGAGGTATGCGAGTCTCCGCAGACGACTGTCATTCCTGGCAGCGTGGCACCCTGTTCGGGACCGATCACATGCACGATCCCCTGCCTTACATCCGACATATCAAACTCGGTCAAGCCGAACTCCACGCAATTCGTGTCCAGGGTTTCGACTTGCAGGCGTGACACTGGATCGGCAATGCCGGCGCGCCTGTCCGTTGTCGGTACATTGTGATCGGGCACGGCCAGCACCGAATCGGTACGCCAAGGTTTGCGACCAGCCATGCGTAGACCTTCAAACGCCTGCGGCGAAGTGACTTCGTGGACCAGGTGCCGGTCGATATAGAGCAAGGCAGTGCCATCAGCTTCCGTGCGCACCACATGATCATCCCAAAGTTTGTCGTAGAGTGTTCTTGCAGTCATAGTTTTGTCAGTCCAACGCTACTGTCATGAGCCATGTACACAGACTAATATAGAATTTTACATAATTCAAATTCATTATTTTCATATAAACTATTACTAATTGTTATATATGAATTTTGCTCACATGGACATTCAAAATATCCAGGCATTTCTCAGTGTCAGCGAAACCGGGTCGTTCTCTCGTGCCGCTGATGCACTGTTCCTGACCCAGCCCGCGATCAGCAAACGCATACGTTCACTCGAACAGTCACTCGGCGTCGCGCTGTTCGACCGCATCGGTAAAAGCGTACGCTTAACCGAAGCC
>JABDQW010000302.1 GCA_013042055.1 Gammaproteobacteria bacterium
GATTGCTGCAGGAAGTGGCTGCCTTGCTTGTTAGAAAAAGCGTTAATTATCAAGTGATTAGGGGCGGTACTCAAAATGGGCGCTGCGTTATAGGACGACGCAGCGGCTGGTCGTTGATGGCAACCTACCGCTGAACCTGAGCCTGGACCCGCATCCGAGCAAGCGTACAAGGAGCTATAACGAAAGACTTAGATAGGACCGTAAAACCGGTAATAAGATCAGATTCACGTCAAGATCGCAAATGAGGATGAGACGTTGAAAATAGCCCAGCCCAACAGGTCGCTACAAGGAGGGTGGCGATACACGGACCCGGACACTCAGATCGAAATCGCCGGCAGAGACTTCACTGATCTCGTCTACAATGTCCGACGCCACCGCCTGTCCAAAGGCCTGATCGCCACCCAGGAGATCGAGACGGTCCTCACGGAATACTTCTGCGTCAACAAGATCGTCCCGTGCGTGGATGACCGTGCGACATACCAGGCCCCATCAAGAGTACTCTTTAAGCAGAGTGTGAATCGCCTGGTCGGTCGATCAATCAGGCGTCGTGGCACAAAGGCGATCGCTGAGACTATTGCCAGAATCCCGAGCGGGACTGCATTCACGAGCCGAGCCATTGCGGACGTTCGGGCATCCATCTGCGCATCGTGTCCGATGAATAAGAAGCGCAAGACAAAGAGATGCTGCGCTGGCGACCCGGGCCTCAACGCCTTGCGGCTCGTGATCAGGCTTGCAAGCCGTGTGAACCTGCATATGAATACGCCTTCCGATGATGCGCTGAACATCTGCAACGTCTGCGGGTGCGAGCTGAAGGCCAAGGTCTGGTGTTCAGAAGAGGTAATCAAGGCAACCGAAGATCCCGGCTCACTCGCCTTTTTACCGAAGGAGTGCTGGGTAGGTGAGATCATCAGTGATACGTGAGATTGGTGTTTCATGGAAGGTCGGTAAGGGAAGGGCAAAGGTTTGACGGCGGGTTTCTTCATCTAGCCTCGCTGTCTTCAAGGGCTGGCTACAACATAAAGACCGCACATACCAGCGCGGTCACGCTGAGCGAGCGCTTCGGCAGTATCTGAATATTCATTTTCACGTGCTGTTCCGGGATGGTGTTCAGTTCGATAGCAACGCATTGGGATATGCGTTCCAAAAGCAATGGGCTCCGTAAGCAGAAAACATTCAGCGCTATGCCTTCCCCGGAAATGAAAACAATCTTCGAGGAAATTCGGGAGATCAGTGTTCAAACTCAGTAAACCATCCACGTCTGACTTCCGCTGTCGCACCACAAGAGACTGTTGGATGACGCTAGTATTAGCCATTGCTAACAGGTGGCAACCGACCCCTTGCGGACTGTCGCAATTCTCGGCAGAAATCGATTGGTTGCCAGAGAGCCGGGCGCCGCCGCAGGCTGGCTTGTTCGACTGGCATCAAGAAAACCTACCACTAACCTCAAGTATCCAATTGCTGCATTTGGGAGTGCGGTAGGATGTCTTATGTCTTAACGGCCGGGCTAGGGTAGAATATTCGATAATGAGGACTGAATAAGGTAAGATTTCATGGAGGTGGCAGGGCGCGAAGCCTTTGCCATACCTAAATGATGGATTGATGAGCCAGGAAATGGACCTTTATTCTACCGATTCTCCCTCGCACGCGATCCCAAGCACTCGAATTACCGAGCGAAATCAACGGTTGATCTGCTGTTCGCGAGAATGCTCGAGGACTTACGAAGACCCAGCTATCGCAAGCCAGAGGGTGCGTCTACCTGACGCGCGATGTCGGGAACTTTCGAAACCACCTCCGCCTTTTATCGGCGCCCGGCACGCTGGTAGATTCGGCGAGCCATGACCTTCCCCCCCATGCCGCGCGCGGCGATCCTGGCCTTATCGGCCTCTCTCTTCCTCCTGTCCTGCGGCGGCCCGCCTGAGACTGACCCATTGGAGCAGGGGGACTGGGACGGTCTCGTCCGCGCGCTCACGAGCCGCATCGAATACGAGATGGACGCGGCGGAGGTCGTGGGTCTGAGCATCGCGATCGTGGAGCCTGGGGGCGTCCGCTGGTCGAGTGGATTCGGCCTGGCCGACCGCGAGGCGAAGCGGCCCGCCACCGATCGAACGATCTACCGCGTTGGCTCCATGTCCAAGCCGTTCACCGCTGCGCTGGTGATGACCCTGGTCGAGAAGGGCAGGCTGGATCTCGATGCGCCACTCGAGACCAATCTCCCTTCCTTCTCGATACGGTCGCGCTTCGAGGACGCGGGGCCGGTCACGCTCCGCGGCATCCTCACGCAGCGATCCGGGCTTCCCTTCGTCTGGAGGAAGACCGGGCCCGACGGCCGGCCCGTCCGATTCGACCGGTTGGTTCACGAAATGTCCGACGCCTCGCTCACCCACCCTCCAGGCCTGGTCTACAAGTACTCGAACCTGGGCTTCGATCTCGCCGGCCACGCCGCGCAGAGCGTTGCGGGCCGGCCCTTCGTCGAACTCGCCGACGACCTGCTGACGACCATCGGGGCAGAGACGGCCACCTTCGCGCCGACCGAAGGCACGAAGCGCTTGCTCGCCCGGCCCTACCGCCGGGGCCGCCTCGTGGTGGATTTTCCTGAGCTCGACGGCGAGATTCCTTCTGGCGGTCTCCACGCCAGCGTCCTCGACTACGCGAGGTTCTCTCGGCTCTTTCTCGGCGATGGAGTGGTGGATGGCGCGCGGGCGCTGTCGGAGCAGTCGGTTGCGCAGATGCTCGCGGTGGAGCCGCCGAGCCCCCTCGACTTCGGGATGATCTGGGGGCTCGGCTGGAACCGAACGGCGCCCATGGGCTTGGACTACGCCGGCGACTTCGCGAGCCATGGGGGTCAACCCTTTGTCCATGTTTCCGGAGCGGTTCTGAGTCTGGACCACGATGTCGGGGTCGTCGTGTGTGCGAACACCCAGGAGTCCGCCGAGGCGGTCGGCAGCATCGCGACGGAGGCCATGAGGCTGGCCCTGGAGGTGAAGGGAATTCGAGAGCCTAGCGGGCGCGAAGCCCCAGCCCCCGCCAAGCCGGTGGCCTCGTGGAAGGCGTTCGAAGGCCGCTATCAGACCTCCTTGGGAATTCACGACGTCGCCGTCGGTGACCACCTCGAGGCGAGCGTCCTGGGCCATCGCTTTAGGCTCATCGCCGAGGGCGGGAACTGGTTCTCCGCGCGCCCCCTTTTCCTCGGAAGCATTCCGGTCGGTGTCGGAGGCGACTCTCGATTCGCGTTCGCCGAGGTCACGGGACGCAGGGTCGTCGTCCGCGACGATCGTGGACGGCGCATGCGTTTCGGAGACCGGATCGAGCCGTCCCCGGTCCACCCCGCCTGGCGCGACCGGCTCGGCGCGTACGACCTCGCCGACGAGAAGCTGGCCAGGATCTTGTTCCGGAGCTCTCCGAACATGGAGCTGGGGCTCGACGGGGCGTACCTCGTGGTGACCTACCATCCCAACATCCAGCCCGCCGTCGAGCTAAAGTGGACGGTCCGGACCCTTTCGGAGGATGAGGCGGTCTTCGAGGGCCTCGTCGACTACCTCGGCGGGGAGATGCTGCGTGTCATCCGAGTCGACGGCCGGGAACGGCTCATGTTTTCTGGGAGTGAGTTCGAGAGGGTCGGGGATTGATTCTACGGCTCCGGAAGCTGTCCTTCCCAAAAATTGGTGCACCTTGGGATTGTTGACCTTTTTTATGAGAGGTGTCAGCGTGGGATCTATGGTCATCTGCGTCGCCAAACGGAATCGAAGACCAGCCTGAACCGTGACAGGCGTGCTTAAATAACACACTGTATGTTCAATCATCCTGGCTTTTTTTTAAACGGACCAATGCCTTATCAGGATCGCACGCCGCCTGGTGAGAAATGCGGGCTAGACACCCGGCGTCATACAGCGCAAGTGATATCGATTTAGACAGGTCTGCAGGTGTGCATACCCCTGGTCGCTATCTCGCGTTTTTTCTTGCTTTCTGGTCTGGTTTCGTTGAGGACGACGTTATACAGACTGTCCTCGTAGGTGACCTTTGCCGTGTATTGGTAGCCTGCACGCGGGCGAATCAGGGTTTCGTAGGTCATACTTGTCTCAGTGCTGGAATAAAAACCGCCTTTTTCGTACACGAACACGAGGTATGTGGATCGGCCTGTGGGTATGCCGATCTCTTCAGAACGATCACCGAGTTTGACCGTGCCGGCATACTCGATGGTGCAATCCGGGTTCACCGTATGAACGTCAACCGAAGTGCGCATGCTTGAAAGTATCGATCCCGAGTCCGTTTCAGTAGAGATCTGCAGGTTGTTTTCCAGATTGCTTTCATAGGTCTTCAATCCCGCGCAACCGCTTAGTATCAGCCCGAGTACTACGGTGTAAGAATGAAACTTGGTATTCATGAAGTCTGTCCGCCTCGTTAACGCACTATCCAGTTATAATTGCCATCTTCCTATAGACTGAAATCCGGCGAAAATCGAGACGATGCCTGCGATTTTTATGTGAATATCAGGATCGAAGGCGTCCTGCGCATCACTTGCAGTCCGCCTTCGTGCAACATCCAGCCCAATTGAGTGCGCCCCGATCACGGCTTGAATAGAAATGGGGCCAGTTAGCAAGCCTGTCCGAGTGAGATCGAAAAAATGATATACAAAACAACTAAGAAGGAAGTTGGCTCCCCGACCTGGGCTCGAACCAGGGACAAACGGATTAACAGCAAGAAGTTGACGGAGCGCTTTCTCGGCATTCCCTCCTTGGGAGTGGCGTAAGCGATCCCGGTGAACTCAACTAGCCCGCATTTCTCACCAGGATCACGGAAGCAGGCGCAGGACGGAGCCCGCATGTCTCACCAGATGGACGAGCCCTCACTTGATCTTTGAATCCACAAAGGATTTTACTCAGTCGGCAATACACAAGGTTATTCCACTCCTTCGCAAAATCCTTTGTGGATCCAAATCTCGGCGTGATCATTTCGCCCACTTGTAAGACCTGCGGGCTGGTGCTCGTAAGCGCTGTTCTGGAGCGAAAAGCGTAGCAATAGCTACGGTTTGAGTGAAGAGCAAGCTTAAGGACACGAAGACCAGCCTGAACCGTGATAGGCATACTCGAATAACACACTGTATGTTTAATCATCCTGACTTTTTTTGAACGGACCAATGCCTTATCAAGATCGCACGCCGCCTGGTGAGAAATGCGGGCTAGATCATCAGTCTAAAAGTCTGCACGTAGACCAAGAGCGGCCTGTTACGAAATTGTAATATTAGCGTTGGACGAAATACAGCCATCGACCCATAGCAGCCATTTAGAAATTACTTAAAGAACTTGATGTATGAATGGCAGCTATAGAATCACATCGGACTGTTAGAGTTTCTAATATTAGTTCTTTCTGTCGTGGATTGAGCGGCTCATTGCGATCATAAAAACCGTTCACTGTTCCCTATTATTCTGAGCAAACTTTGCCCTCCGTTTTTTGAGGTTACAACTCCTCGTTGTCTTGTATCATGGACAACAGTCATGCTTATTCAACGTATGATATATCCTGTTCGATTATCAGAATGATGAAAATTTTAAGTCATTTACTGATGGTATTATTAGCGACACAGCTCATGGCAATCGGGGCATATGCAGAGGGCGGTGGCGACGCATGGCGACCACCCGTAGACGGTTTTGATTGGGTACAGCTAAACAACAAAGAGTGGTTGATGGGACAGATCAAGTCGATGTATAGCGATAGCCTCGAGTTCGAGAGCGATACGCTGGATACACTTAACATCGACTGGGGTGATGTGACTTATCTCAGGAGCGCGAAGGAAGCCAATATCAATATCGAGGAGATTGGCTCGGTAGAAGGGCTGCTCGTGATCGAGGGCGACACAGTCAGGATACTCGATGGTGACGACCTAAAGGAATTCAGCCGCAGCAGAATGATTTCGCTGACAACAGCTGGTGAACGCGAGATAGATCTGTGGGCTGCCGATTTGACACTAGGCCTGAACCTGCGCGCGGGTAATACCGAACAGGTCGATTACACCGCGCGATTTGCCGCCAAGCGCCATACAGCCAACTCACGGGTCATCATCGATTATGTCGGCAACATCTCGAAGACTGATGGCGGCACTGGCGAACTGGTTGAAACAATCAACAACAATCGCATCATCGCAGCCTGGAACGTGTACGCGACGCGTAACTTTTTCTACACCCCGATATTCGGCGAATACTACCGGGACCCGTTCCAGAATATCGACGGCCGTTACACGGTTGGCGTCGGGTTCGGTTACACGATTATCGATGACGGCAAGGTCGAATGGACCGTCGGCGCCGGCCCTGCCTACCTGCAGATCAATTATCTTTCGGTACAGCCAGGCGAGGATGACAGCATCAGCAGCGGAGCGCTCGCACTGTCATCAGATTACACCAATGAAATTAACAGCCAGCTTGATCTTGCTATCAATTACAGCGCCACCGGTGCGCACAGCGACACGGGCGGTTACACCCACAACTTTCGCATTTCTCTCGCTACCGAGTTAACCGAAAGCCTGGATTTTGATCTTTCCTTCACCTGGGACCGTATAAGTGAGCCCAAGACTGATGCGGATGGCATCACTCCGCAGCCAGATGATTTCCGGCTTATGTTTGGACTGGGTTGGTCACTATAGCGATACGCCCGATGCACTGTTTTCGATCAATCATTAAAGCAGCCATGCCAGTTTGTATTCGCATGAACCTGATTGTAGCGATCAGCAACCGCTTAAGCGCTGGATTATTAAACTCTGCATACGTGTTCTCTCATGACGTTATATGCAAGACACAACCGGCCAGCCTACTGCTCGAATTAGATCAAAAGGCTTATACTGGGCTCCTTGGAGGATTACTTTGATGCCGCATAGAACTCGCAACGCACTCGTTATGATCACTGCCATACTTGCCCTGCATGGCGGACTCGAGTACACGGAAGCCCAGACAGCAAGCCCTTCGAACGCTAATAACACCGATCCGAGGAAGCTGGGCTGGATGACAGGCTTTCCGCCATCACCAGACAAACTGATCATGCAACCGCAGTCCGACTATTTCAGCTTTCCCAAGCTGCGCTGGACGGTTTGTCATATCCGGGAATTACTGCCTACCAAACAGGTGAGTCGAGGTATCGGCGCGCCGCAGCCACTCAGTTATGCGATCGATAAAAGTATCGACAGCGTGCGCTTTACGCCGCTTGGTTCTGCCAAGCCAATGACGTGGAAGCAATCACTGGAGGTCAACTATACGGATGGTGTACTCATCATTCATGCGGGCCGCGTTGTCTACGAATGGTATTCCGGCTGCCTTGAAGAGACCGGTAAACATGCTGCGATGTCGATGACAAAGTCGCTGACCGGACTGTTAGCGGAGATGCTAGTCGCAGAGGGACAACTGGACGACGCAGCGGAGGTGGCTACCATTATTCCGGAGCTCTCACGAAGTGCTTTTGGCAGCGCAACGGTTCGCCAGGTCATGGACATGACCACAGCCCTTGACTATAGCGAAGACTACACTGACCCGGAGGCCGATATCTGGAAATATTCGACCGCTGCCAGTCCTCTGCCAAAATCCGAAAGTTACGCGGGCCCCGACGGATACTTCGAGTATCTCCAGACGGTCAAGCAGGATGGCGCACATGGGGAAGCTTTCGGATACAGGACGATCAACACGGATGCTCTCGGCTGGATAATATCGAGGGTAACGAACCAGGACCTTACGCAACTGTTGTCCGAACGCATCTGGAGCAAGATGGGTGCGGAGCAAGATGCTTACATAACCGTCGATAGTAAGGGCACCCCCTTTGCAGGCGGCGGACTAAGCGCCGGTCTGCGTGACCTGGGTCGAATTGGCCTGCTGATGCTCAACCGCGGCAAGATAAACGGGCACCAGCTGTTCCCGCAACAGGTCGTGGAGCAGATCAAGGCCGGAGGCAACAGAGCAGCCTTTGCCAAGGCAGGCTACAATACGCTGGAAGGAGGTAGTTACCGTAGCATGTGGTGGATTTTCCACAACAAACACGGCGCCTACGCCGCCCGCGGCGTGCATGGCCAGACCATCTATGTAGATCCCACCGCCGAGATGGTTATCGCACGCTTTTCATCTTTTCCAAAAGCAAAGAATGCGGTGATCGACCCAACATCATTACCCGCTTACCAAGCAGTGGCCGAATATCTGATGACGAAATGATCCGATTTGTTACAAAGAGATATTCAAAACAAAGGTGACGGATGGATTATATTTAACCAGTATTAGCGGCTTAGAATGCTAGGAAGGAGTCACTAGTTGAGAAATGGGTCGTGATTATGATGATTGCATAGTGAGAAGCGCAAGCCGGTCATTGATGTATTTCCGAACATACGTAGCTGCGACCCTGACAGAAGCGGCAGACTACGGCCTGACCAGCTGGCTGGAGTTTTCTGGTAAAAGCTTAAATCCCGAATTGGTCAGCGCGGTTTCTATTGAGAGGCGGTTGGAATTGGGAAGGAATTCGTCATTGAGGCAAGTTGAATGGTTATGGCTGGCTCCAAAAAAGCAGTTGACTTTTCTATAATAGGACGTTTATTTTTTCTAGTCTCCTACGCGTTGCATTAAGATCCCAGAGGGCGCCGGCGGCCGAAACGGCGGCTCCGTCGCTAAACCCCCCATGCGCGAGTCTAGAAGCTCGTTTTGCAACCAAACAAGCGAACGTAGAGGAAATAGACGCCGTGAGATTTGCCAAATTGCCCCCACGAGGACTCGCAAGGGCCTTCCTTATTATGGCCCTTCTTTCTCTTGTCTTCGGCCCCTCGCTAGCCATGGCCGGCTCACAGGAGGATTACACTCTGGATTCCACTCCGCTACGAACGGCTGACACGTCGAGTCCGCGGGCCACGCTGCAATCTTTCCTTAATAACCTGGGCGAGGTCATCGACGACCAGCGCCGGGGCCAGTTCAGCGTCAAGACCGGTCGGGCATTCCTTCGTGCTATCAATGCCCTCGACTTCAGCACGACGCCTAACGGTGACTCCTGGCTAGTCCGTACTCGGCGCGTCTTGTTGCTACAGGAACTCCTCGGTCGCATCGAGCTGCCGCCGGAACAGGAGATCCCAGGCGAGAAAGCGGAGGCCGATGGCGCGGTCACCGAGTGGACGATTCCAAATACGGCAATCACGATTGCCATCGTCGACGTGGGTCCGCGCGAGGGCGAGTTTCTGTTCTCGGCCGACACGGTTCAACGGCTACATCGATTCTATGAAAGCGTAAAGGAACTTCCGCCTAAGCCAGGCGCTGTGGTTGGCCTTTATGACCAGTGGCTAGGGACTGATACCGGGCCGCTTGCTCTAGAGGAGGAAGTGCGGAACCGCCTACGGCCCGTCGACACCTCGAGCCCTCGATCCACCATGGAGGGCTTCCTCGACAGTGTAAACCGTGCGTACGTCCTTGTTACTGAAGCTGACGCCGCATTAAGGGCTACGCCACCGACATTGACGAGGCAAGAGGCGCGCGAGATCTAAGTGACGGCTTGCAACGTTCTGCTGCGTGCGGTGCGCACGCTCGACCTGAGCGAGGTGCCCGAGGCGCTGCGAGACGACGTCGGCTTCGAGTCGCTACTGCAGCTGAAAGAGATCTTCGAC
>JABDQW010000305.1 GCA_013042055.1 Gammaproteobacteria bacterium
CCGCCGATATTTTTAGCGTGACCGCCGATGCGTTCCAGCGCGCGCAGACCCAGCACGGTTTCGACCACATGACCGACCACACGCGAGTCTTCCATGATGAATGTCGACAGCCGGCGCAGACAGCTCCTGAATTCGATCTCGAGTTCGATATCCATGCGGATGGCGTCCAATGCCAGGTCGATATCGAGTTCATCATAGGCGCAAATGGCCTTTTCGAGCATTTCATCGATGAACTCCGACATCTTGACCATATCGCGTACGATCACTTCACTGGGCGACGTGGTGTTATGATCGTAAAAATGGATACATAACATCGCGATTTTGCGCGCCTCATCACCGACGCGCTCGAGATCGGTGACGATTTTGTTGACCGTGAGTATTTCGCGCAGGTCCTTTGCCAGCGGCTGGCGCTTCGCGATCAAATGGATGACTTCATCATCGATCTTGATATCCAGCTCATTGACCTCCTGATCCCTGTCGATCACGGCCCGGGCTTCGTCGACATCTTCTTCCTCGAGTGACTTTACGGCTCGGCACAGTTGATTCCGGACCAGGTCGCCGATCTCCATCACGTGGTCATGCAGCAGCTTCATTTCGTCGTCGAAGCTTGTAACGGTGTGGCCGTCAGTCATTTCATTCATCCTTTATCTCCGCTCGTGCTTAGCCGAATCGTCCAGTTATATAATCTTCTGTCAACTGGTGCTTGGGATTGGTAAATATCTGGTCGGTCTCGCCGACTTCGATCAGATCGCCTAGATGAAAGTAAGCTGTACGCTGCGATACACGCGCCGCCTGTTGCATCGAATGGGTGACAATCGCGATCGTGTAGTGTTCGCGCAGTTCGTCGATCAACTCCTCGATCCTCGCGGTGGCGATCGGATCGAGTGCCGAGCACGGCTCATCCATCAACACGACCTCGGGGTTCACCGCTATCGCGCGTGCAATGCACAAACGCTGCTGCTGACCACCGGACAGGCCGGTGCCGGGCTGGTCCAAATAATCCTTGACCTCGTCCCATAGGCCGGCTTTCTGCAGCGAAGTCACGACGATCTCTTCGATATCGGTCTTGGCCGCCGCGAGACCATGTATTCGCGGACCATAGGCAACATTTTCGAAGATCGACTTAGGAAACGGATTCGGTTTCTGGAACACCATGCCGACCATCGCGCGAAGCAAAACCACGTCCATTTTCCTGTCGTAGATGTCTTGCCCGTCCATGATCAAATCACCGCTGACACGGCAGCCATCGATGCTGTCGTTCATCCGGTTCAGGCAGCGTATAAAGGTCGACTTGCCACAACCTGACGGACCGATCATCGCAATGACTTCGTTCTTGCCGATGTCAAGATCCACATCGTTGAGTGCATGTTTGTCTCCGTACCAGACATGGACGTCACGGCAGGTCATACGCGGATCGGCATGCGTGATGTCACCGACGGTTTTCCGGTCATCTCGGCTAACTTTCCCATTATTCTCGACGGCTGGCATTTTGCTCACCAAACCCAACTCCTGACCCGGCAGGTCTATTCCACTATCAATCTGAAATGTCATATCTGTCTCACCTCTTTTTCACTTACCAGCGTCGCTCGAATTTCTTACGTAATAATACAGCCAGTGCATTCATCGCGATCAGAAAAGCCAACAGCACCATAATCGCGGCGGATGTTCGCTCGACAAATGCCCGTTCGGGGCTGTCCGCCCAGAGATAAATCTGTACCGGCAGCACGGTCGAGGGATCCAACACGCCGGTCGGAATATCGACGATGAAGGCCACCATACCGATCATCAGCAGCGGGGCAGACTCACCCAGTGCCTGCGCCATGCCGATGATGGTACCGGTCAGCATGCCCGGCATCGCCAGTGGCAACACGTGGTGAAACACCATCTGCATTTTCGAGGCGCCGACGCCAAGCGCTGCTTCGCGAATCGATGGCGGTACGGATTTCAGTGCCGCACGGCTGGCGATGATGATCGTGGGCAGGGTCATCAGCGTCAGCACCATGCCGCCAACCAGTGGGGCTGAACGCGGCATGCCGATAAAATTAATGAACACGGCCAGCCCGAGCAGCCCGAATACGATAGACGGCACCGCGGCAAGATTGTTGATATTTACCTCGATCACGTCGGTCCACTTGTTCTGCGGCGCGAACTCTTCCAGGTAGACCGCGGTGGCGACACCCAAAGGGAATGCCAACAGCAGTGTGATGATCAGGGTGAAGAACGAGCCCGTCGCGGCGCCCCAGATACCGGCCAGCTCGGGATCGCGCGAATCACCCGCGGTGAAGAAGGTTTTGTTGAAGCGGGATTCGATCCTGTTCTGCTCGACAAACGTGTCCACCCAGGCGATCTGATTGTCTTTGATGCGCCGTTCCGATTCGGGTTTATCGCGGTCGAAATGTCCCTTCATCAACATGTCGATATCATCGTCTGCCGGCACCCACAGTTGAATGGTTGTACCGATCCTGTCCGGGTTGGCGACGACAAAGTCTTTCAGATCATAGCTGGCGCCGTTGCTGACGAGGCGGTAAAGCGTGCGCTTGTCGCGCCTGCCAGTGACGTCGGGAAACATGTCGCGCAATGACTGCTTGATGATACCGCCGTAATCCGCATCAGCGATCACATCGCTATCGCGCGTGCCCTCCGGATCGATCTTGCTGGCATCGAGATGCACCTCGAGCTGTGCGTAGGTCTGCCAGAATGCACTGTAGCCGTTACCGATAATACTGATGAACAACATCGATACAAAAGCCAGGCCCAGGATGATCGCGGTCATCCCCATGCGGCGGAACCGCGCTTCCTGCCGATAACGCTTCGCCAGGCCCTGTCTGACGAGATCCGTCGTGTGTTTTGGTGAATTATCCATGGGCTCGCATCTTTTGGTTATTCATACTGCTCTCGATATTTACGCACGACGTGCAGCGCGATGATGTTCAGAATCAGCGTGACCACGAACAACAGCAAGCCCAAAGCGAACGCGGCGAGTGTCTTCGGGCTGTCGAACTCCTGGTCACCGACCAACAGGGTCACGATTTGCACCGTCACCGTGGTCACGGCTTCCAGCGGATTCGCGGTCAGGTTGGCCGACAGGCCTGCGGCCATGACCACGATCATGGTCTCACCGATGGCGCGCGATACCGCCAGCAGGATACCGCCGACAATACCCGGCAGCGCCGCCGGGATAATGACTTTTTTGATGGTTTCCGACTTGGTCGCACCCAGACCTTCGGAGCCATCGCGCATGGCCTGTGGTACCGCATTGATCACGTCGTCCGACAAGGAAGATACGAATGGGATGATCATGATCCCCATGACCAGGCCAGCTGCCAGCGCCGATTCGGACGAGACATCCAGGCCAAGCAGACCACCACTATCGCGAATGAACGGCGCCACGGTCAGCGCGGCAAAAAAGCCGTAGACCACCGTGGGTATGCCGGCGAGAATCTCGAGCAGCGGCTTGGCCATGGCCCGCACCCTCTTGCTGGCGTATTCGGCCAGATAGATCGCCGACAACAGGCCGATCGGCACAGCCACCAGCATCGCGATAAACGAAATCAATAGCGTACCTGCAAACAACGGGATAGCACCGAAGGCGCCGGATGAACCCACCTGGTCCTCACGTATCGCCATCTGCGGGCTCCACTCGAGCCCAAACAAGAACGAGGTTAGTGGCACCGTTTCGAAAAAACGGATCGCCTCGAACAAGACCGACAACACGATGCCAAGCGTCGTAAAAATCGCAATGGTCGAACTGGCTAACAAAAAGATCATGACGATGCGCTCGACCGCATTGCGCGCCCGTTTTTCCTGCCGGATCGCACGCAGGGCCAACAGCGCACCGCTGATCGCGATAGCCAGCACCAGCACCGTCAACGCGGCCTGGCTGATGGCCTGCAGGTGTATATAATGATCGGCGGCCGCACGCATCGCTGGATCGACATCGGAGGAGACGATATTGCCGGAAACCAGATTGCGGATATCATTGACCACCAGATTGAGCCGGTCCGGAGACAGACTGCGTATCTCTTCCGGCAGGTCGACCACGACCAAATGGGTGATGATGGTGTTTTCAAAAAACAGCCACATTGCGGTGATCATTAGTGCCGGGATACCGCACCAGATCGCCGTGTAATACCCATAGTAGTTTGGTAAGGAATGCAGTTTCCAGGCGTCGCCGTTGACGACCGCGAAGGAACGCTTGCGCCCGAGCCAGAAGCTGAAGCCCGCGAGCAATACCAGTGTGAAGATAAGGGCTGTCGTCGACATCAACGGACACCACCGTACTGATCACGGATACACAACACGCTGTCACCGACGCATGGTGCAGAAAAAACAATTACCGCTCTAATATTTAGTCTCATTTCGCGCCCTGTTTACAGTTTCTCGAAGGCAGGAAAACGGCGGCCATCCGTTGACGGTCGCCGCCATTGTCGACGGGCTACATTTCGAGATTCTGCATTTCCTTGATCGCTACGGAGAACTGGTCGCGTTCTGGCTTCGGCATCGGAATCAAACCCCGGTCGGTCAAATAACCTTCATCACCCCAGGTGCCATCCTTGTTCCATTCGGCCAGGAATTCCGTGATACCCGGGACCTTGCCGATGTGTGCTTTCTTGACGTAGAAATATAGCGGACGCGAGACCGGATAATCACCGGCGGCGATGGCCTCGAACTCGGGTGCGACGCCGTCGACCAACGAGCCCTGGACCTTGTCGGTGTTCTGATCGAGGAAGCTGAAGCCGAAGATGCCCAGCGCATTCTTGTTGGCTTCGAGTTTCTGCACGATCAGATTATCGTTTTCACCGGCTTCGATGTAGGCGCCGTCCTCACGCACGGTGTGACAAATCGACTTGTACTTTTTCTTGTCTTTCGCCTTCATCGCCTTGATCCAGTCAATTTTCTTGCAGCCGCCTTCCATTGCCAGCTCGGCGAAAGCGTCGCGGGTACCCGAGGTCGGCGGCGGCCCCAGAACCTCGATCTTGTTGTCTGGCAGGGCCGGGTTCACGTCCTTCCAGGTCTTGTACGGGTTCTTGACCAGCGTCTCACCGCCCTTGGGATCCGGCACCTGTTTCGCCAGCGCCAGAAAGAGATCCTTGCGGCTCAATTCCATGCGGTTAGCCTTTTTCGAGTTCGCGATGGCGATGCCGTCGTAGCCGATCTTGACCTCGATAATGCCCTTGACACCGTTCTTCTGGCACTGATCGAACTCGGACTTCTTGATGCGACGCGATGAATTGGTAACGTCCGGATGTTGCACACCGACACCGGAACAGAATAGCTTCATACCGCCGCCGGAACCGGTGGACTCGATTTTTGGTGTCTTGAATTTGGTGCTTTTGCCGAACTTCTCAGCGACGACCGTCGAGAACGGATATACGGTGGATGAACCGACGATCGAAATGTAATCACGGGAGGCCGCATGGGCCAGCGTCACGAAACCGATTGCCGCCGCGGATGTCAGGACAAGGAGTTTTCTGTTCATACTTTACCTCTGATAATGCTATGAAATCATTATCGGCGCGAGATTTTACGATTATGTTAAGGATATATAACGAAAAAATGACATGGGCATGTCTATTTGTCAGGCAACTCGATGGATGCCAGGTTTGTACGCTATAACTGTCAGGATTGCCGACAGGTAACAGCTTTTATGCTTGTATGCGGGTTAGCGTTTTACAACCCGATCCAGTTGATCACAGCCTCGCGCGCGATGGCATTGTCCGGACGCGCGACCAGGCCGTTGCGGCTGATGCTGATACTGTACTTCGCCAAATCGTTCATCGGTAGAAACACCGCGCTGCCATAAGTGGCATCTACCATACTCAGCCAATTGCGGTATTCGTTCGCATACGACCACAAATCAATGCGTTGCTCTTCCCTGAGACCATGGACCGTCCGC
>JABDQW010000029.1 GCA_013042055.1 Gammaproteobacteria bacterium
GGGTATGCAGACATTCTCAAGCAGGTCCGTGACAGTGAGTTTGAGCAACAGTTGCACGATCGTCTCGAGCTGGCCGAGCAGGACAAGCTAAATGCCGTCGAGCTTGCCAAGAACGAAATCGGTAGCGAAATGCAAAAAGCTACCGCAGCTAAAGACGCCGAAATCCAAAAACTGAAGGCCAGTATTGATGCCGGTGAGGTTGCGCAAAAACTTGCCGTGACAGAAGCTTTAAGCGCCATAGAAAAAGAGCGCGATAAGCTCGCCGCAACTAAAGATACCGAAATTCAGAGCCTTAAGGCCAATCTCAACGCCAACGAAGTTGCGCAGAAACTCGCAATCACCGACGCAGTCAGTGCTGTCGAGAAGGAACGCGATGAACTGAAGAATGAACTTAAGCGAGCGGAGCTTGAAAAGCAGCTTGCCGAGAAGTCGCTAAAGGACAAGTACGAGACTCAGATCAAGGATCGCGATGATGCAATCGAGCGCCTTCGCGACATGAAGGCTCGCCTGTCAACAAAGATGGTTGGCGAAACACTTGAACAGCACTGCGAGACCGAGTTCAACCGCATACGAGCGACGGCTTTTCCGAGAGCATACTTCGAGAAGGACAACGATGCGCGGACTGGCAGCAAGGGCGACTACATCTTTCGTGACTTGGATGAGGCCGGTACTGAGATCGTATCGATCATGTTCGAAATGAAGAACGAGAGCGACGGTACAACAACGAAGAAAAAGAACGAGGACTTTTTAAAGGAGCTCGATAAGGACCGCACGGAGAAGGAATGCGAGTATGCAGTACTGGTTTCCCTGCTGGAGCCCGACAGTGAGCTCTACAACTCCGGAATCGTTGAGATGTTTCACCGCTACCCGAAGATGTACATCGTTCGACCGCAGTTTTTTCTGCCAATTATTACACTGTTGCGAAATGCAGCAATGAACTCGCTAGAGTACAAGACAGAACTCGCGCTTGTTAAGGCTCAGAATATCGATATAATAAACTTTGAAAGCGATCTCGAAAAATTCAAAACCGCTTTTGGAAAGAACTATGACCTTGCATCGAGAAAATTTAAAACTGCAATAGATGAGATTGATAAGTCAATCGATCATCTGCAGAAGACCAAAGACGCCCTGCTCGGCACGGACCGAAACCTTCGTCTTGCAAACGACAAGGCACAGGATGTAACAATTAAGAAGCTAACACGTCGTAACCCTACGATGGCGTCTAAGTTTGAGGAGCTCAAGGATCAAGAGACTTCCGATACCGATGAGTAGCTGGTGTGGCAATTGAGCCCAACAAATTACTCAACTCGGGCACTCCTCGCTAACGCGCCTCGCGCTCGTTAGCTCAAAGGTTATGTTGCTTATAAAAAAGAGAGCTCAACGCAAATGGATGAAAAGATCGAATCAGACTACAAATTACACGAGTGTCTAAACCTGCCAAAGGTGGGAGTACAAGAAATCTATGATGCTCAATTAAATCAGCCGAAGAAAACGTGGCGACTTGACATCTTTAGGGAAGCGAACGAGGAAGACTTGGAAGAAAACCACTATTTAGAAACCGTTGGCGAGTTTATCTGGTCCACCTCCATTGAGGTTGATTTCTGCCCTTATTGTGGAAAACACCTCTATGAAGATATACCTTTAAAAGTAGAGGAAATTGGTCAATATGTACACTGCAATTACTCGGGTTCGTGTGCGAAGTTCAGTAGCAGCCTTTCTATTTCACCAGGTATCGCTTTGGAATGATTAGAATTGAAAAAAACAATATAACAAGTCGCTCGTGTGTGAAGCTTCGCGCTGACGCGCTTCAGCGCCACACAGCTCAAACCTTATGTCCTTAGGAGGATCTTGTGAAAACAACTCTTTTTCTCTCAGTTTCAATTGATGGATTGATTGCAGACAAGGAGGGCATACCTCTTTTTCCGGACGGTGCTTGGGAAGACTGGTGTTCTTTGGTAAACGACGCTAACAATGTAATAGCGGGGCGAAGTTCCTACGAACAATTGAAAAATGACGACATGGCTTCGGTACTGCATCCGACACACAAGATCGTATTGTCTTCGCGAGAAATCGAGCTAGGAGATTCCTCATGGCAGCATGCCAAATCACCCTTAGAGGCGTTAGAGATGCTTAAAAACAAAGGAGTTGAAGAGGCGATAATTGGAGGTGGCCGCGCTGTCGCACACTCTTTCATGCGCGAGCACCTTGTTGACTACATAGTTATCGATCTTCAACCGGTAGCGTTCGGTGTCGGCACCCCTGTGTTCGGGGATACTATAGACATACCTCGGCTGAAGCTATTGAATTTCCACCCCCTTAACGACGATGCGCTTCGTCTACGATATCAAGTTCTTCGTGATGGCACATAACGAATAAGGTTAGATTGTATGAGCGACCACCGGGTGCATACCTCTCTAGCGTATACAGATAGTCATTGTCACTTTAGGGAGGCTAGAATAACTATAATATGCTCGTTCGGGTGTTCACTGCGCTGCGCTTCGTGAACACCGCACAGCTTGGTCGTTAGCGGTAAATAGTAAAGATAGACTAGATGATCGTAATGGAAAAAGAAACCGAATTAGAAATAGACGAAAATAAGATTGATGACGCGGCATTAGCCCTGCTTTATCTAACGATGCACAAAGATAAGTATAGTGTGCGCGCATGGAAGAGCATTGATTGGGATGTAATGGATAGATTGCATGAAAAGGGTTACATCTCAAACCCGCAAAGTAAAGCAAAATCCGTAGCCGTAACCTTAGAAGGTGAAGAAAAATCGAAAGAATTATTTTTCAAGCTATTCGGTGCGAGCAATTAAACGAAATCCATAGTGGTGGCCAGTGTCCCGCTAACAGGTAGCTTGTGGTGAGCGCTACGCGCTGACGCGCTTCGCGCCACACAGTTCAGACGTTAGGCTCCTTGATTCAAAGAGGTATTTATGAAAAAGTATATTGCGCTAGCACTATTAGCCCTACCGTTTGGAATACTACAAGCTGAAGATAATCCAGCTGTTGAGGCTATGCAGGAGTATTTGGATTTTGCAGAGTATTCGGAAGGTTCTATATCAACAGAACAGCTTGCGTCTATCGATTCTGAAAACGTTTTCTTCGTCGATGCGAGAAACAAGGGGCAGTACGATGAAGGACACATCCCGGGCGCAGTTAATATTGAATGGCGTGAAATACTTTCCCGCCGTGATAAGATACCTACTGACAAACCCGTTGTTATTTACTGCGAAACAGGTCTTCTTTCGTCTAAAGCGCATTTCGCTCTAAAAGTGGCGGGCAGAGACAATGTAAAAGTGTTATGGGGTGGATATCTTATGTGGAGCGCACGTCAAAGTTTTGAAGAAGCGCAAAAACAAAACAACAAGCCTAACGATTAGCTCCAGCGGGCGCGCTAAAGGCGCGCGCCGCTAAGCAATAGCGTTATGTGTGGAAAAATGAGTTGCGTTTTTATCTTTGAAGTGTGTAATGATTAACGAGTTCTGCAAAATAGTCAGAATACGACGGTTTAATACGCTTTAATTTAACGAGGAAAAATACAGCATGAGTACAGGTACAGTAAAGTGGTTCGACGCAAGCAAAGGTTTTGGCTTTATCACTCCAGACGAAGGGAGTAAAGACCTGTTCGTGCACCATTCGGAAATCCAGAGTGGTGGAGGCTACGCAACGCTCAATGACGGACAGAAAGTAGAATACGAGGTAGGGCAAGGCCAGAAGGGACCGTGTGCAAACAAAGTTGTGCCGCTCTGATGGTAATAATCAGACTCATGTGCCCAAACTGAACACATAACAAGTGCTTCAATACCGACAGGCGCATAAACGCGCCTGCCTGTTAAGAAAACGTTGAGGCTGTCGGAAAACCCTCAGAATCGATAAAATTGCGATAATAAAATAAGAGCAGGGAGATAAAGAAAGATGGCTCCTTACAAGGACTACAACTATGATCAACTGAAAATGATCCCGGTGTCCAACGAGAAGCAAATCCTGCCGGGCAGTTTTGAACATTCTCTTTTCTTGCTGATTGATGAAGAACTCGACCTGAGCGACTTCGATCAATACCACAATCATAGACATCCAATGATCAAAACAAGAAAAACCGCTTGGACAAAACCGAATGGTGGTCTTTGTGATTAGAAAAATTTGGGTTTTTCTTAGTTTCAGCGTGAATGGTATGCAACACTGGTGAGCAATTAAACTGGAATTCCGAGGACAGAATACCTGTTGTAAAACGTCATCAATCAACAATTGTATATAGGTACACCATCCTCGCATATTGTGCGAAAATGGATACCGTACCTTGTATCTAAAGCGGGTAATTTTGGGGATGCTGTCTGCTATTCGGGTGAAAGGGTATATTATTCTACCTATTCCCATGACAAAAAAATCCCGGTGTAGGGGCATGAACACGACCAGTGCCAGTCTCGTCATCTCAAGCCGTGTCTCTATCCCGTTCAGCGAGATCGAGCTGAGCCCAATTCGCGCATCAGGGCCTGGCGGGCAGAACGTCAACAAGGTCTCGACGGCGATCCACTTGCGTTTTGATATCCTGGCCTCGTCGTTGCCCGAACTCTACAAGGAGCGCCTGCTGGCTTCGCGTGACAGCCGTATTACTGCCGACGGCGTCGTCGTCATCAAGGCTCAGCAGTCTCGCAGCCAGGAACGCAACCGAGAAGCCGCGTTGGAGCGGCTGGCTGAACTTGTCAGGCGCACCGTGCAGGCAAGTCGTAAGAGGATTGCGACGAAACCGACCCGGGCATCGCGAGAAAAACGGCTTGACGAGAAGAAGCGGCGCGGTCGCCACAAGGCGTTACGCGGTAAGGTGACCGAGTGATCCGTGCCTTGTGAAACAATAGAACAATAAAATCAAAAAAATATTAGTTACCACAATCATAGACATCCATTAATTGTAATCTCCCGAGTTTGAAAGGCTCGTGTCAATTATGTTTCATTCTTGGGTGTCCATAACCTCCCGTTTCCAGTTGTACTGATTCGAGTCTGTTCTCAAGCCAGCCTTGATGTAGCGCTTGGTATTGTTGGAAACTGCTTACGCCAAATAGTTACGTCAACGCTTTGTGATCGATCACCGCATAATGCATTTGTGGTGACTGGATTTCACAGTAGGGGAACCTCGGTGAAAACTTGCGAGCTCCTTAGTTTTAACTCGTCAGTACCTATTCTCCACTTTCCTTGGACCAGTCGGAAAGGATGATGGACATTGCATTGGAAAAGTCGTCGAAAGAGTGCGGTTTGACGATGTAGTCATCTACATCGTATTCAAAGGCGGCGGTCCGGTCGGCAGGCTCATTGGAGGATGTCAGGACAATGACATGCAGGTGTGCCAGTGCCGGATCGGCGCGCAGCTCCTTCAGGAATTCAATACCCCCCATTTTGGGCAGATTCAGATCCAGCAGAATCAGTGACGGTGTGGGCTCGATTAGGGGATATTTGTCTCCACGCAACATTCCCAGCGCTTCAACACCGGTACGTGCAACATAGAGCGGGTTGCGGACATCGATTTTCTTCAATGCCCGCTGCACGGTCATGATGTCCACCCGGTCGTCTTCCACCAGCAATATTACGGCATCATTGTTAGACATCACTGCCCCCTCCTCAGGGCGGGTCGTTTACAGCGCAGCTGATCGATATGGCCGTTATTCATCCACGCCCAGGCCAGCTGAATCTAAACGTGGCGCCTTTACCTTCTGTTGAATCCAGTGTTATCGTACCACCATGTTCCTGCACAAGCTTTTTTACAAGTGCCAGTCCTATGCCGGTATTATTGCCGTAATCCTTTGCCTCCAGCGTCTGAAACATCATGAATATCTTGTCATGGTATTCAGGTGCGATGCCGGGACCATCATCGCTTATTTCGAATTCATAATACTCATCCCGATTATGCACCGCAACCTCTGCATGGCCCCGCATGTCCTTGCAGTGCTTGATGCTGTTACCGATCAGATTAGAGAACACCTGGTAAAGGTGTAAACGGTCTGTGTACAGAGTAGGCATGTTTGCGGCTACATCGACAACGAAACCGTCTGGCGGCGACAAGGAGTCGATAACCTCGGCTAGTAGCTCGCTAGTATCGACGCTTTCCAGGGTATGGGCAGCCTTGCCAATACGCGAGTATTCCAGCAACCCTTCGATCAACGCATTCATGCGCTGAACACGGTCACGTAGCAGCTCCAACTGCTCGCGGGTGGCTTCGGTCAGTTTTTCACGCAGATCTTCCTCCAGCCAACTGGCCAGATTGGCGATACCTCGCAGTGGTGCTTTCAGATCATGCGAGGTCACATAGGCGAACTGTTCCAGTTCTTTCACATGGCGTTCCGCTTCGGCAGTGCGGATAGATACGCGATGTTCCAGGGTCTCATTCAGTTTCTGAAGTTCCTTCTCGGCATACAGACGTTCCTTGATCTCATTGTTAAGTTCCGCGTTGACCTCGACCAATTGCGTCGTGCGCTCGGCTACGAGACGCTCTACCTTAGCTGTGCGCCCTATCAACGTGGAAAGGTATATTGTCAGCAAGGTTGTGAATGGCAGTCCAGCGGCAAGCGTCGCCCATCCACTCCATGGGTCTGGCTGGAAACGCCCGGGGATCGAGCTGCACACAACTTCCCATTGGCGATCCGTCACACGAATCGTCCTGGTTAACTCTTTGTTTACCCCTGATTTCCCAATCTCTGGATTGCGCTGGCTGTCTGCGGGGTGGTATCTGGAGGAATGCCGGTAGAGAAAAAGTCTTTCGTTCTCGTCAGTTACATCGTAGATATCCATGTCAATGCCGCTCGGGCTGAGATTCTGCAGGGCACTTTCAACGATCTCGCCGATGCGGAAAACCCCCGCCGCAAAACCGCGCAACTTCAGTCGCCGATTTTCAAAAGTGTCCGGGGATTCCTCTTCGCCTTCGGCCTCAGCCTCGTCTGAGTCCGCCTTGTCAAAGACCGGCAGTCGGACCGCGAATCCGTATTCGATGCGACCTTCCTGTTCTAGCGGTACGCGGGGTGTAGCCCGGATCTGTACAGCATCCCGAGTCTGCAGCAATGCGTCCAGGATCGCCGGGTCTGCCGCCAGATCAAGTCCCAGTGTTTCCTTGTTCGACTGATAGGGCTGTACGTAGAGAGCAGGAAAATGCAGTGGGCGGTGTTTAGCAGTGACCAGATCACCTGCCTGGTTAATTTCATTTATGCGGAATTTCGGAAAGCTGCGGCGGGCGTTTTCTTCAAATGAGCTACGCTCTGTTGCGGTTACCCGGGGTATCCATTGCAGTGCCGCTATGCTCGTATAACGCTTCAGTGCAGGTCCCACGAACTCGCGAAAATCACGCCGCCCGACCCACTCCGATGCATCGAAGAAGCTGCCGATGTCCTGCACTACACCTAGGCTTTGTATGATCTCACGCCGAACCATCAGGACGCGGTCGCGGGCCGCCGCGCGAAATGCCTGTTCTACCCGCTGGCGTTCCCCGCCAGTGACCACGTTGAAAGCAAACCAGGTCAGCAGCACACCGATTAATGCGACAAGCGCGAGCGGAACATAAGCCATCCATGGGTGTATGCTCCTGGCAGGTGCATTACCAGGATTAGCCCGCACACGTCCTGGCGGGTCAACACCAGGGTTCATAATCGCATCCAGGCCACGTGAAACCGAAGCCAACTCCATTGTAGAGGGTAGAGCATTGCTGCGGTCACTCAAGGATTCCCGGGTCTGGTGGGAAGTGTTCGCTGATCCGACGGTTCACTTCGAGCAGAACTTCATGAACGGTATCCTGAATGTTCCAGTTGGCGATTATCGGTATATTCGATTTCTCAGCCATATTGAGCAGAAACGACTGCACCTCCCAGATGGCATCCAATTGTTCCAGGTAACGTGATGCATTGCGATCAGGCTGTTCGCGGCTGCGCCATGACAGTTGATTCGCCAATCGTTGTCGGGTCGTAACCGCCAGCATGGCGGAGACAACCACGGCTTCCTCGTGGGCTTTGACAAGATCCAGCTCCATGGGCAGCACATGGACGCCATCGATGATCATATCTTGGCGTTCTTTGAGTGCGCGTGCGATGGTTGCCTCCAGAGCCGATTTGATATTGGCATGCTGAGCCAGAAATCCCGCAATAACCGGGCTATCGGTTAGTCGCTTGCCACCACGCACCTTGGTCTCGGGGAGACCGCGCCATGCATCAAAGCTTGAAAAACCGAGCGTCGGCACGACATGCGGGGCCAGATAACTCCGGATTATCTCTCGCATTATATCCGTCGACTGGGTACGAACTACATCCAGTCGGTAAGCCAGTTCGGAGCAGATAGTGCTTTTGCCGGTGCCACTTGCACCGCCCAGCAGGATGATTAATGGTTTACCGCTCGTTTTGAACTGGTGCCGGGAGAGATAGTAGTTTGCAGCGACTACTGAATAATGTTCCCTGAGCACTTGATAGATGAGCCGCCGCAATGCGAGGGGAGTTATCTCGGATAGCCCGCGATGTTCGATGGCTTCCTGAACCCGAATCGCGACCTCGATTGCGGATTTTTTGTCGATCACACAGGCTTCCAGCGAGCGCGTCAGAATGCCGGCCGAAAAAGGGCTGTTACCCTTGTCGCTGCGCACAATAATTTTCTGCTGGCGTTCGGTCTCGGCCTCATAGTCGTGCCGCAGTGCTGGGCTGAAGTCTTTTTCCAGTTGCTCCGCTACACGGGTTCTAAGCTCCGCAGTGGTGATGACCGCATCGCTGGCCAGACTTTTGCGCACGGCCTGGGCCGTGTCATAGGCCTGTTTGAAAGACAGCCCCACTGAGAGCAGTGATTGCACCAGGATCCCGCGCAGAAACGGTACCCGGCTACCCCCTGGTTCCTTGATAACGATAATATTTGCCACAATAGCTGATTCTACACGGTTGCTGAAAAAGAATAGTTATTTAGTCGCTCAACCTCTAACGCATGATCGCTGTGATATGACATAAAATCAATGCTCTTGTTAAATCGCAGGGTCGGACCTGCATAAGCTACTAAATCCATTAGCTTATCGTATAAAATAAGGCCCAAATGTCGGCTTAATCACTTTTTTTAGAATAAAAACGCTGCTCCAAGGCAAAAGGGTCATGTCAAAGGGGGAGGTAGACCTGTGGTAGAAAAACGGAGCATATGTGTTTTCATGATGGTTAAGCCAGAATTTCTCAAAAACATAGGCCTTGATCGCTGGCTGGTACTGGTTTCAGTTCGTTTAACCCTTCAAGCTTGCTAATGTTATATCATTCAGTAATTATGTTCATTATTGGCTGGGTGCTTTGGTTTGCTATTGACAAGCATCCTGCGTCGCTCGGAGCTTTTATACCCGCTGAATCAGGCGATCTTTTAACTAACTTTCAGCTGGCAGTTGACATGATCAAAGCCGGTTATTGGAAAGCATCGTATGTTTTTATCTGGAAAGCGCATTATATTGTTCTGGCACTTATCGCCGGGCTAATGACCTCGTTTATATTTCAGACCATTTCAAGTTTATTCCACCAGCGTAAACTACATGGGACAATGCGACCCGAGCCATCCGCATCTGATAAAACGGATTTTGAAAAATGATAAATCCATCTTCCAACATATGACTGGCACCCAGTTGCTCTGCGATTTCCGCGGGCGTAGGGGTCAGTCCCTTGTAACCGAATACTGCATTGCGTGCAATTATAGATAAGCCTGCAATGCCTTATCTCGGGCCGATACCCCAGGTTCAATTTAATCATTTATCAAGGTATTGCAGTGGTTGATTGTTAAACATTGTGAAAAATGTGAATAACTTTATGTGCGTTATTGTTTGGCGCTGCTAGAAGATGTAGTTTTGGCGTTTGTAAAATGATATGAGGTATGAGTTTCTATGTTTAAGAATATATACAAAGCGCTTTTTGTAATAGTGACTTTGCTTGCTTTCAGTACCGGTCATGGCCTAGCGGCAGAGTGTAAAGGTAATTCACAGTCCAGATGCGCATCAGATAGTTCGTGCACGTGGGTATCTGGCTATACTAGAAATGACGGTGCCAAGGTGAAGGGATACTGCCGAACCAAATCCAGACAGAGCGGACAAACGAGCAATAAGTCAAAAAACAAACAATACAAGGAAAAACAAGCTAAAGAAAAAGCCAGTAAGAGTGGAACGTCTAAGGATGCAAATTCTAAAGACATGAAGTCCAAGGAAAAGAAAGCTAAGGA
>JABDQW010000030.1 GCA_013042055.1 Gammaproteobacteria bacterium
CCCTGTATCGTGACGGAACAACCCATGTCATGTTACTCCGGGCTTCCTGCCCTCCGCCCGTCGGGCCTGCCTTCGGCAGTACAAAATCGCTCCCGGCGATTTAGTCGAGCCGCTGGATTTCATTTCCCGGCTGGCGGCGCTGGTGCCGAAACCGCGGGTGAATTTGACGCGCTATCACGGCGTGTTCGCACCCAACAGTCAACACCGCGCACTGGTGACGCCGGCGCGGCGTGGCCGAGGAAACAAGGCCAAAGCGCCCAGGCCAGAAGACGCAACACCGGTTGCAAGCCATGCGACGATGAGCTGGGCGCAACGTTTGAAACGGGTGTTCGATATCGACATCGAAACCTGCAGCGTCTGCGGCGGCAGTATGAAAGTCATCGCCTGCATCGAAGATCCGCTGGTGATCAAGAAGATACTGACGCACCTGCGCGCTAACGGGCTGTATCGAGAGGCCGCCGGTTTGGCGCAGAGTAGGGCGCCACCGCAGGGCGACTTGTTCAGCTGACACACGCACATCAATGACTCGGAACTCATCTAGCTGCAACCCTGATGGATGCGGCAGGCTAGCGCTTGGCCAGCTGGCTGGAATTCGGCGGTAAAAGTGTAAATCCTCGATTGGTGAGCGCGGTTTTTATTGAGAGGCGGGCGGAATTGGGAAGGAATTCGTGCTCAGGGGCGAGTGAATTACCATAATTGGCTGGGAAATACCGGTCACTATTCTGGCAATAGGGCGTTTGTTTTACTTATACGCCCCTAAAGACCAGATTTCGCAAAAGTCCATGCAACATAAACTGGCTATCTGGGCATCAAAGAATTAAGCCATTTATTTGTGGGTATCCATTTTGTATAGAAACGCTGGTTATCGAAATGTAATCATGGAAATCCAGTAGCAAAAAGAACGATAGTTGTGCCAGTTCAGTAATAGGCCTTGCATTCTACATTTAAAATGCTGGGTTTTGCCCCGACGATCGAGGCCCGATAACACAAAGTCTTATATGCCGGAGTCTGTCCGTAGCGGCTTCAGCCGCGAATCACTGTCGAACAAAGGAAAAACACAGTGTATTTTCGATCTTCTGAGTTTTCTCAAAAAAGAAAATGGTTTATCAGTATCCCACGCCGCCTGGTGAGAAATGCGGGCTAGAACCAGGCGACATGCACTGGAAGAGCCTATCGTCGTCGGCTAAAGTCCCGCCTGGCACAAACCACTCATGGCGAAATCCTATCTACAGGCTCAGCTCGAGCCCGCCTGATAGATCAGGCCTCGACGCACCAGCCATTTTTCGATCTCCACGACAAACAGCACCAGCGAAGACAGCAGCAAACAGACCGTCAAATCAAACAGCGGCAACGGTTGGGTATAGAACACGGCATTCAATGCCGGCACATAAATGACCGCCAGCTGCATAAACAACGTCACGGTGACCGCACCCAGCATCGGTAGATTACTGAATAACCCGATGCGGAACAACGATTCTGTTTCGCTGCGGACGGCCAGCGAATGGAACAATTGCGATACCGTGAGCACGGTGAACACGACCGTTTGCCAATAGCTCACACCACGCGCCATCGCCCAGGCCATCGCGGCAAGGGAGATGCCGGCAATGAAAAGTCCGACCCAGAGGATATGCTGCCACATACCGTGGGCGAAGATGTTCTCCTGCGGAGGCCGTGGCGGGCGGCTCATGATGCCGCGCTCTGCCGGCTCAGCGCTGAACGCCAGGCCGGGCAGCCCATCGGTGACCAGATTGATCCATAAAATATGAATGGGCAGCAACGGTATCGGCAAGCCCAGAAACGGCGCCAGAAACAGTGTCCAGATCTCGCCAGAATTGGAACTCATGGTGTCCTTGATAAATTTGCGTATGTTATCGAATATCGAGCGTCCAGCCCTCACCGCACGCACGATGGTGGCGAAGTCATCATCCAACAGGATCATGTCAGAAGCCTCGCGCGCGACATCGGTGCCTTTCTGCCCCATGGCCACACCGATGCCGGCCCGCTTTAATGCCGGCGCATCGTTGACGCCGTCGCCGGTCATCGCAACGAATTCACCGGCTTGCTGCAGAGCCCTGACAATTCGCAGTTTCTGTTTCGGTGTCACGCGCGCGTATACCCTGAAGTGTTCGACGCTGCGCTCAAATTCTTCATCACTCAATGTCGCCAGCGCGTCGCCACTCAACAGCGTATCGTCCTGTGTCGCAATACCCAGTCGCCTAGCGATGGCCATCGCGGTGCCCGGGTGGTCGCCGGTGATCATGACCGGCGTGATTCCGGCTGTCAGACAGTCTGCCACCGCTTGCGGTACCTCGGGCCGAGGCGGATCGATCAGCGCCACCAATCCGAGAAAAGTCAATTCCTGCTCGATCGGGTCTGCCTCGAGCGGCTCCGGCAGTGCTGGCAGGCCGCGCTTGGCAAAGGCCAGCACACGGTAGCCCTCTTCGGCAAGGTGTGACGCCTCAGTTAGGATGGCACCGGGGTCGAATGTTGTCGACCGCCCCTGATGGAGCGAACAGCGGCAGCGCGGCAGCAGGTTTTCCGGTGCGCCCTTGACGTAGGCGACAACACCGTCTGCTGACGGGTGCAGCGTTGTCATCCGCTTGCGCCGGCTGTCGAACGGCACCACCGCGAGTCGCGGTTGGGCCTGTTGCAGAAAGGCCTTGTCGTATCCGGCCATAAGCGCGGCTTCGTACAACGCGAGCTCGGTCGCCTCGCCGGCCGGTTCACCGTCTTTGTCGGCGATATCGTTGTTCAACGCCATGGCCTGCCCCAGTTCGGCCGCCGACATATCGGCATCCGGCGCAGCCAACGACGAAAGCTTTGCGTCCGATAGCACATAAAGCTCGACATGCATGCGGTTCAGGGTCAAGGTACCGGTCTTGTCGGTACAGATATAGGTTACGGAACCCAGGGTCTCTACCGCCGGCAGGTTACGCACCAGGGCTTTATGGTTCGCCAGCTTGCGCGCACCGAGCGCGAGCGAAATTGTGATCACAGCCGGCAGGGCCTCCGGTATTGCTGCGACGGCCAGGCTCACCGCAGTCAGAAACATCAGGATCAACGGCTGATCCTGCAGCAAACCGGCAGTAAACACGACGATACAGATTGCCAGAACGGCCAGCGACAGATAACGACCAAACCGGGTCAGGCGCTGCTGTAGCGGTGTACGTACACCGGCTTCGGTTTGCAGTAATTCGGCGATGCGACCGATCTCGGTATTCAGGCCGGTAGCAACAACGACACCGATCCCTGATCCGCGAGTGACCAGGCTGCCTTTGAAACCGATGTTCAATCGGTCGCCCGGCGGCAGGTCCGTTTCGGCGATGACATTGGCCATTTTGTTCACCGGCGTGGATTCGCCGGTGAGGGCGGATTCATCGGTCAGCATTTGCTCCACTTGCAGCAGTCGCAGATCGGCCGGTACGATATCGCCAGCCTGCAGCACGACGACATCCCCGGGAACGAGTTCTGCCGCTGCAAGTGTTACGCTTTGGCCATCGCGCTTGACATGGGCGTCCGGCGCCGACATTTGCCGCAACGCGGCCACCGCATGTTCCGCGCGCAGTTCCTGCACCGCTCCGATGATCGCGTTGAGCAGCACAATAACCAGGATAGCGACCGTGTCCTGTGGTTCTCCGACCAGGCCGGACACGACCGCTGCCAGCAGCAGCACGACGATCATGAAATCGCTGAACTGCGTCAGCAACACCATGATTGCAGAGCGTTTCTGTTTTTCCGGCATCCGGTTTGGACCGTATTCGGCCAGACGCTGCCGCGCCGCCTTGGTGGACAGGCCCTGCGCCGAGGTCTGCAGGCGCTGTACCACCTGATCAGCCTCGAAAGTGTGCCACGCGTCCTGCGCCACCTTCAGATTCCGGTTATCAGGTAAATCAGTGCGGCCGTGATCAAGGCGATAAGCATGGTTTGCACGCCGCTGCGCAACCATGAGATGCCTGCGATTCTGCCCAGCAGTACACCGAGCATGAAGATCAACAGCAACGCAACGATGATGGCGCTTTGCAATGGTGGTAGCGGCAAAGCCAGACCAGCCGATGACAGCCATAGCGGCAGCAGGATCAGCAGCGAGATAAACAGCGGCGCCGCTCCGTTTACCACGGCTATCCAGACCGGTACCCAGCGTGCTGCATCGCCATGCGCCGTTTCCTGCAGATCGACAATCATGGCTTCTTCCAGCTTACTGAGCGCACGTTTTCTCTCGGCCACTTCACTGACGTAGGCACTGCTCAATCCACTCATACCCAGAGCGATACCGGCAGCGAGGCAGGCATTGATCACAATCATCAGATCATCGGTCGCACTGATCAGAAATCCGATAATCATACCCATCATCGTGAGTGCTCCGTCAAATCCGTTGACTACGAAATAACGCCGGACGATGTCATCGGTACGGGAAATATTGAGTAAGAGCCTGACCTGCTGCAACAAACGCATCACGCGTTAACCATCGAGGACTTCATTGTGCACCTCTACCTGATCGATACTGTGAAGCGAACCACCCATTCCGGTTATGGCTGCTTCGATGGCATCCAGGTCCAATGAACTCGCCTCCACCTCGAGCTGTATGGTTTCGGTTTTTTCATCCATTTCCAGAACGGTCAGGCAGACGCGGTAGTCATCGCCGACACCGGCGATGGCCTGGGAAAACGCAAGTGCGTTCGGTTGATGTGGTTTCAGCACATCGAGCATGACTCTCTTTATGGTAACCATAGTGCAACCCGGGTTCATTCATTAATTGCAATTGCGACACGGAGAGGGGTATTGTTGGCCCTCGCTAGGCAAATCAGTGTCAGAGTGGAATGGCACTTACTTAAGCTGAAAATGCACATTTTTACAGTTAAATCGACAGTGCTGAATGTTTTACGTAGTTCGGTGGCGAAACAAAGAGATCTACCTTAGGGTGCGCCGTGCGCACCGAAATCAGTCTAGTGTGTATGTATTCCGATCAATGGTGCGCACGGCGCACCCTACCTCACTGTTTTTCGGCTTAAGTAAGTGCCATTCGTGTCAGAGTGAGTATATATGATTCACTTGGCGCGCACGATCGGCCAACGCGCCCTTGTCAGGTACGGTTGCCATCGGCGCCCACATGGATTGCGTAGCGCGACAAGCAACCGACTCGACTGAAACGGTGACGGAGGTATTTAATTTTGACCAATGCTGAACTGGCTAATGGGCGTCACCTTTTTAATCCTTGACCTGATGCTATGGCACTATTTCCAGCCCATAGCCCAGCAGCTGTTATCCTTAAGTTCACGCCAATCGATGGTGCGGATTTGATGATTGACCACAGCCTCCAGTTCACAGGCGATAACGCGATTGTCCTCGGAACGAATCAACCGCGTTACGATAAAATGTTTCTGCTCGCGTTGTGGTTTGAGCCTGGGGAATTCCGGGTACAGTATTTAAACGCATCTCAGTCAGAGACCAGAATAGGTATACTAAACCCGGATTTCAACGCCATCGCAAAGAAAACCGCTACCCAGGTCACATGGCCTCGCGGATTACCTCATGAGTTAGGTCTGCTCCATAATCTTTAACGCACTTTGCATTAGTCTGCTTCTGGGCGTTAGACTGTACCCAACCAAAGTCTCGCAAGGATGCAGCTCATGTCCATTGGCGCTGCGGCAGGATGCCGCGACAAGGAAGCGGGCGCGTATAGCTATCAACGCCACCAGCCCGAAAACACCCTGCTTTACCAGATCGTTGAACGTTACTATCCTAAGTTTACAGCGTACCTTGCCGAGCAGGGCGCAGTTTTGCCGCGCTATGTAGCAGTTCTGGGGACACAATACATAATTCAAGCAAATCAGCTATCACTTTCAACAGTCTTTGGCCCTGGTTTTTTCTTTTTCAGCGTCCTGTTTAAAAGCTGTTCCGCTTTCTCTACAAAGCTTTCGACACCTAATGGCCTACCCGTTCTTTCATGCTGTTCAATTGAATCAGTTGACCCATACTGCGCTTCCTGCAAATATGACTTCCCCAGAGAATTCCAATTAAGTATTGTGTCCCCAGAATTCGCAGTTGGCTGTCTTCAGCACATCCAAAGCCGCCCGTAATTTTGTTGACCAGGAATTCCTCAACGGACTCATTGCCAGTCATCCCGTGTACAAAGATAAACGTGTCCTTTATGCGGTACTCTATGGCAGTTACAGGAACCGATCAGAGGCTGACAACGCCAAGCAGTCGCTCAGGCATCTCAAGCCCTGGATCCGCCAGTCTAAAGAACTGCACCGATAAAGGTGTTGGACCAGGACAGGAGAGGCAACCGCCACTCCCTGCCTGAGCAGACTCGTAAGCAGTGTGGTAGTGACGGGTTGGACCTGCCAGCACGATACCGTTATGAAGTTACCAGGTAAGGCATGAACAGGGTTGCCAAGCTCAACACCAGAAAGAAGCCGGCCATATCGGTGACCGTGGTGAGCAACGGGCCGGAGGCAACGGCCGGATCTACACCAAACCGTTTGAGCAGCAAGGGTACGGTGCCACCGATGGAAACAGCGATCACGGTGTTGGCCGCCAGCGCAAGTCCGATGACCAGACCGAGATAGGGACTCCCCTTCCAGATCCAGGCCACCATCCCGATCAGGACGCCGAGCACGATCCCATTGATGATGCCGACACTGATTTCCTTACGCCACACGTGGAAGACGTCGGCCGGCCGGGCCAGTCCCAAGGCGAGCTCACGCATGCTCACGCCAACCGCCTGGTTGCCGGAACAGCCACTCATATCGGACACCATGGGCAGAAAAACGGCAATGGCAATCACCGCCGCCAGCGTCTGCTCATAGGCCGAAATGACGCTCGCTGCGATGATGTTCAGGACGATGTTGGAACTCAACCAGACCAATCTGCGCCTGGAACGAAACCCGATAGGCATAGAGCGTAGCTCGTCGCTCACTTGCTGGCGTGATAGACTGTCATGCTCGGCCCGCTTCAGTGCGGCCTCGGCAACAGCCACCCGCGAGACGACTCCCAGTGGGGTGCCCTGGTCGTCAACCACCGGCACCCCGAGAAAAGGGTGCTCCTCGAACAGGGTCTCCAGAGCGTCCAGCGTTGTGTCGGACGTCACGGTCTGCGGGGGCAACATAATCTCGGCAAGGGAGCCCGACCGCTTGCTTGTCAACAGACCGCGCAGTGACACGACGCCGACGAGTTTGCCGGCCTCGTCGATAATGTAGGGGTGCTGGCCGCGATAACGTTCAAAATCCTCGTCACCACTTGCTATACGCTGCAGTACCGCACTCACCGTGTCGGTGGTTCGGAACGAGAAGATCTCTGATTCCATCAGGCCGCCGCCGGTATCCGGGTCGTATTGTGCCAGCTTGCGGACCCCCGCGGCCTCCTCGGGGTCCATTTCGGAAAGGATAGCCTCGGCATCACCCGACTCCAGATCCTGCACAATGTCGGCCTGGGTGTCGCTGTCGAGCTCTTCCATGATCTTTGCGGCGACCGGTGACTCGAGCCCTTCCATCAGGCTTGCCGCCAATTCCTCTGGTGCCTCTTCGACGAGGCTGGCAGCCGCCTCCTGGGAAATCAGTGACACCATGCGACCGCGTTCCTCATGCGTCAGACGCGAGACATGGCGCAGAGTATCCTGGGCAGGATACGATTCCACGATTTCCGTGAGACGTTCACCGTCTGCGGCACTCAGCGCCGCCTCCAGGGCTTCTTCTATGACCGCATCATTGTTGGTTTCATCTATAGAGCTCATAAACGTGATTTTCCTGAAAATGCTGTGATAACTGACCCGATACTCATCGACGGATCACCGGTCCCATAGTTTAGACTGCAATCGAAACGGGTGCGCGCCGGCACAACAAAAGCTATCGAGATCATGAATTCTGGGGACACAATACCTAATTGACGGAGAATTCTGGACACAATGCTTAGTACTAATTCTAAGTACATAATGCAAGGAACTTAGGATTCAAACACTTAACAAGGATGGTTGAGATAATGGCAAGATTAGCAAGGGTGGTAGTACCGGGCTACCCACACCATATAACCCAACGTGGAAATCGTCGACAGAGCGTATTTTTCAGAGAATCAGATTACAGCTGTTATCTTGATTTACTGAGAGAATGGTGTGGTCACGAAGGTATTGAAATATGGGCATATTGCTTAATGACGAATCATGTGCACGTTATTGTTGCACCCAGTAAATATTCAAATCTTGGACGGGCTATAGGCGAAACCCATCGCCGTTACACCCGTATGATAAATTTTCGAGAAGGGTGGAAGGGCTATCTTTGGCAAGGTAGATTTGCATCATACCCGATGGACGAAGACTGGTTGCTGAAAGCAGCAGCCTATGTCGAGTTGAACCCTGTTAAAGCAGGCATGGTAAGAAACGCTTGGGACTATCGATGGAGTAGTGTGCATGCGCATTTATCGGGCAGAGATTCCGATGGAATAATACTGCCAGAAAGACTGCTTTCAATAGCGGGGGACTGGAAGTCCTATTTGCAGGAAGCGCAGCATGGGTCAACTGATTCAATTGAACAGCATGAAAGAACGGGTAGGCCATTAGGTGCCGAAAGCTTTATAGAGAAAGCGGAACAGCTTTTAAACAGGACGCTGAAAAAGAAAAAACCAGGGCCAAAGACTGTTGAAAGTGATAGCTGATTTGCTTGAATTAAGTATTGTGTCC
>JABDQW010000032.1 GCA_013042055.1 Gammaproteobacteria bacterium
CGGCGCGTAGTTGACGACCGACTTCGGCGACGGTCAGACCGGCTGCTTGCGCCAGCGGAGTCAGCTCGAATATATACTGCTGACGGCCATAGGGCAGGTCATCGAGGATGTTGCTCAGGCCATCATAGTTTTCCATCGCGTCAGCGAGGTCCTCGGCAGCATGTTTCAGCGTGATTGCGTCTCCGCCCGATAAAAAGATATCGAGATCGCGGCCGGGCGGTCCGCCGCGCGGGCTGCTGATCGATAGCTGTTCGACACCCGCGGGTATATCCAGCCGTGACTCCCATTCTTCGATGATCGTGGTGTTTCTGACGCTGCGCTCATCCGGCTCCAGCAGTTCGACCTGCAGCATCGCGTATTGATTGCCTTCCTGGAAATTTCTACCTCCATCAAAACTCGCGGCATTCATGACTAACCCGGCCACGCTGATCAACGGACCCTGCTCACTCAAGGCAGCATCGGTCTCTGCCAGGCTCTGTTCCAGCTGGTTCGCAAAGGCACGTACTTGATCAGGCGGCGTACCTGCAGCAAACTTCACGCTTGCGTAGATCACGGTACTTTCCGGTTGCGGAAAAAACTGAAATTTCACCTGCCCATAAGCTACCAGTGCTATCGCCAGGACCAGTGAACATATCGCGATGGTGAGCGTTGTAATTCGATGCTCGAGGGCATGGTGGATCAACGGCCTGAAATAATTATCTCGAAACGTGTGGAAGCCGTCTTCCAGTCTCTGCCGCAATGGTCCATTCTTTTTGTGGTGGTTCTTGTGAAAACTGTGGCGCAGGTGGCCCGGCAGGATCAGAAAACACTCAATCAGAGAAGCGATGATCACGCAGATCACGACGAAGGGGATATCGAACAGGATCGAACCGATGATGCCCGTCACCATCATCAACGGAAGAAACGCCGCCACCGTTGTTAGAGATGACGACATCACCGGCGCCAGCATGCGCATGGCACCGCCTTCAGCCGCCATCAGTGAGTTTTCGCCATAGTGGTAGTGGGTCAGCGCATCTTCTCCGACGACGATGGCATCGTCGACGATGATGCCCAACGTCATGATCAGGGCGAACAGGCTGATCATGTTGATGCTGCCGCCTAAAAAATACAGTATGGCCAGCGCACCTAAAAAGGATGTGGGTATGCCGATGGCGACCCAGAACGCCACGCGTCCATTCAGGAAGATGTATAAGATCGCGAGCACCAGAATCAGTCCGGAAATACCGTTCTTTACCAGCAGATCGATGCGCTGCTGTATCAACGCATATTTCTCATCGAACACGACCAGTTCGATCGATGGCGCCAAGGTTTCTCGGGTTTTCGTCAGCCATTGCTGCATGATTTCGGCCGATACCAGGGCGTCGGTACTCTCGGTCCGCTGCAGGTTCATCAGTATGGCCGGCTGTCCCTGATAGAAAATCTCCACCTGGTTTTCTTTGGGCCGCCGCTTGATCTCGGCGATATCATCCAGCGTTAGTTTCTGTCCGCTCGCAGTCGTCAGCAGGTCCAACGAGGAAAATTCCTGCACATCGCGTTTACGCTGCAGCCCGCGCACTTCGCGCGCGGCTTCATTTTCAGCGACCGTGCCCGCCGGTATATCCTGGCTTTGACTGATAATACGATCGCCGATCTGGTTTAAAGACAGGCCGAGTTGCTGGATCTGTCTTGCACTGACCTCGATGGCTATTTCCTGCTCGGGCATACCGGTGAAATCCACTCTGGCGATGCCTCTGTCGAGCAGTTCGCGTTCAAACTGGTAAGCCAGCGGGCGCAGTTCCTCGAGTTCACCCTCGGCGGTCAAGATGATGGTTGCGACCGCTTCATAACGCGCGATCCGGGTGACTATCGGGTCTTCCGCGTCAGAGGGCAAATTGCGAATATTGGAAACGAACTGTTTGACCTCGTCCAGTGCGATGCCCATATCGCTGTTTTCTTCATATTCGATGACGATAGCGCTAAGACCGCGCGTCGAGGTCGACGTCATCTCCTTCTTACCATCGAGCGTCCGCAATGCCTGTTCCAGCGGAACCGTGATCGAACGCTCGACATCTTCGGCGCTGGCGCCCGGCCAGATGACGTTTACCGTGATATAGTCAAGCGCAAAATTTGGGAAAAACTGTTTGTTCAGCTGGGTCAAACTGTAGGCGCCGAGGATGATCATCGTCACCATCAGCAGGTTGGCAGCAACGGGATGTTGCGCGAACAGGTGGATAATTCCGCCAGAGCGCCCGTCTGAATGACCTGACGTTGTTATCCGTGGAGGCGGTGGTGCAGGTGGCTGCGACGGCGGTACGTTGTCAGAACTCATGGGAGCTCGCCTGGAACCTGCTGTGTGATCTCGGGGTTGGAAGTCGTTTCGTTGCGAACATCGACCTTGAGGCCATGCACCGCAAGCGGCAACTGGGTTGTGATGATTTCATCACCGGGTTTGAGGCGGTCACTGTGTACCAATACGAACTGCCGGCCATCACGGTACTGGTTACCCAGTTTTTCGACTCTGATGGCGATAAGCCGTTCGTCTTCAACACGGTAGATTCGGTCGGTGCCGTAGATGGAAGAGACAGGGACGCTAAAGGCACCTTCGATAGCCGGTAAATCCAGTGTCATCTCCAGGGTATCACCAATGGTGACGCTGTCTGCGGCGGTAGCATCCAAGAGGAAAAGTGCGTCAACGCCGTGGCCATCGTTAGCGATCGAGCCTGAAACCCGGTCCAGATTGACAGCTTGGTTGCCATTATCTGTTTTGACTATGGCCTGAAAGGGTTGCTGCTGTGTTATCGACCGCTTAATGATGCTGATGAATTTTTGCGGTAACTGGGCGCGTAACTCGACACGGTCGGTAGCAAACATTTCAAGCAGCGCTTCACCGGGGCGAACACGCTCGCCGGGTGCCACCATGGTTTTTAGAACGATGCCGTCAAAGGGTGCAGTAACCATTGAGCGTGCCAGGTCGATTTCCGCCTGTTCTGTGAGTGCGCGGCTTCGGCTCAGCCTCGCCTCGAGTTGCGCGAGTCGGGCAGGGTGATCAGTGACACTAAGCTGTCTGCTGTTTAGCGCCAGCTTCTGATTGTTCAAGGCCTCTTTCTGTGTATCAAGACTGGCCTGGCTGGTCAGATTGTTCTTGCTGGTTTGCTCTTCGCGTGCCAGCTTTTTCTCTGCAAGTGCAACCAGGAAATTCTCCAGTTTCAATGCCGCAAGATCATTTTTATAACGGTTCTTCTCTGAAAGGATCAAAGCTTCCAGTTCCGCAACCGATGATTTCTTGTCTGCCAGTGCCAGTCGGGCATCGGTATCATCCAGCAAGGCAAGGACCTGACCTCGAATAATATGCTCGCCTTCCTTGACCTCGAGGGATTTCACATCGGCATCGATGATGGAGGTAATCGTGGCAGTATAAGGCGATTCGACACTGCCATATAATTGCAGCTGAGGCGATTTAGCGCCATCGACGAGGTGGTGCGTCTGTACCTTCCAGGATTCTTCTTCCTTTGCTTTCACTGGTGGCTCGGGCTGGAGCAGTTTGAAGATTACCAACAGTACTAAAGTCACGAGGATGATAATAAAGGGTAAGGCTTTGGACCTGCTGCGCTCCTGTTGCCAGAAAGACCTGAAATAGTTAGGTAGGTTTTTGTACATAATAAGTCGATATAGAAAGCAAAAGGAGGCGTTAGTTTCGGTTCGGCTATATTACAGCTTATTTTTTACATAAAAGATGGCAGCATGACAGTGTGGTTTTTAACCGTCCAATAAAGCGCTTGGTTGCAATCATTTGAGGTCTTTTGTGGGAGCGACTCAAGTCGCTCCTCCGCTGATAGACAAGTTGCATCATGTCAAGAACATTGTTGTTGAAGTCGCAGTCTTTGGGTGTTTGCAGCTGTATCAGTAAATAAGGACGTGTATGACAATGATGCTCGTCTAAACTTTGAGTCTTTAAGACAGTGCCAGTCCGCTCGCGGAAAACATTTCTACATCTAGCGGACAGTCGGAACGATCTAAGTGATAAAGCAATCGATTAACGGTGCATCAAACTCTGCCTATCTCACTGCTACACTCAATGCTGCATCAATTCACTAAATGACATCTTTTCAAACCGCGCGCTGTCGGTAATGACATTGCTCAAGACTATTAATAGACTGCTGGACGAGGATTTAGAACCCGAATATCGCGAAGCCTTGCTGTCACATGCCGCTTTGATCAATCAACGCGCCGAGCTTGTCTTCAAGCAACAAGGCATACGCAATGTCATCCAGCAACATTTTCAAGAGTTACAACACTCTTGGGCGGGCTCGAATAATTCTGATAAATAGTCTGGATAATATAAACCATTTTAATTTATAGCTATGCCAGTTGCTATTTGAAGGACGATACTCTGATGTAGATCGGCTTAGATTGTTCCATAGCAATTATCCCGCGCCCGGTTTTGCCTTGCTGCGGTTGTTTGCTGGTCTAGCTGATGGTATCGTCATTGCTTGCTGTTTTTTTCGCGTGCAATCAACGCTCCGGAGGATGTCATTTCGTCACCTAGTTCGCATCGCGAGGACGCATATTGCATAGACATTCCCAGCGACGATCGTCGCAGAGGTTAATGGTGTATGCGCTCCGTTCTTGAACAAGGCAGTAATTGCTGGCGTGTGGTCCGTGCTGATCGCATGGCCTTTGTGATCGACGGCGAGAACTACTTTCGTGCTGTTCGTGAGGCGTTTTGCAGCGCCCAACGCTCGATCTTTATCGTCGGCTGGGACATTCACAGCGAACTCCGCCTTGTTCGTGACGGCAATCATGATGACTATCCCGAAATGCTCGGGCCGTTGCTCGATAGCCTGGCCAGGGAGCGGCGCCAACTCAATATTTACATTCTCAACTGGGATTTCGCGATGATCTATGCGATGGAGCGTGAGTTTTTTCCACACTACAAGCTGCGCTGGAAATCGCACAGGCGCGTACACTTCTGTCTTGATGGTAACCACCCGGTCGGCGCCTCACAGCATCAGAAAATCGTGGTCGTCGATGACAAACTCGCGTTCTCCGGTGGTATCGATCTAAGCAAGTGGCGCTGGGACACCTCCGCGCATGCCGTTGAGAATGAGCAGCGTACCGATCCGGACGGAAATCTGTATCCACCGTTCCATGACGTACAGATGCTGGTCGATGCCGACGCTGCAGCGGCACTTGGTGAACTGGTGCGTGAACGCTGGCGCATTGCCACCGGTGACGAAGCTGTCGACCCCAACGCCGTTACAGAAGGCGATTCGTGGCCAGCAAGCTGTGATGCAGCGCAGGAAGACGTTGATATTGGGATCGCCCGGACGCTGCCTGCCTATGAAGACCGCGCTGAAGTCCGCGAGGTCGAACGTCTCTACCTCGATTCCATCGAGGCCGCACAGCGCTTCATCTACATGGAGAATCAGTACCTCAGCTCACAGTGTATCGTCTCGGCGTTGGCAAACCGGCTGCAAGAATCAGGCGGCCCACAAGTGGTGATCGTAAATCCGGAAAAAACCGGGGGCTGGCTTGAGCAGCACACCATGGATGTGTTGCGGGCGCGCGTTTTGAAACAACTGCGGAAGGCGGACAAACATGACCGCTTTCGCATCTATTTTGTACGCCTGGCGCAAGATCCGCCGGTGTCGCTGATGGTGCACGCCAAGGTGATGGTCATCGACGACTGTTTTGCGCGTGTCGGCTCTTCCAATGCCAGCAACCGTTCGATGGGCCTTGATTCTGAATGCGATATGGTAGTCGAGTCCAACGAGGCACAGGATTGCAGCGATGCCATCGTCGCGTTTCGTCGCAGCCTGCTGGCCGAACACCTCGGTGTTGAAGCCGACGATGTGGCTGCTGCGGAGCAGGCGCATGAATCGCTGATCGATGCCATCGAGTCGCTGCGCGGCGGCGAACGCACACTCGAGCCGTTGCCAGGTGAAATAACCGAAGATGTCGATGCGTGGATCCCGGAAGCAGACTTACTGGATCCTGAGAAGCCCGTCGAACCCGAGGATTTTCTCGATCAGATCGTTTCGCCCGATCAGCGCAAGCCCGCCTATCGCTATCTGTTGCGTATAAGCCTGCTGATATTCGCGGTACTGGGAATGGCCGCGCTGTGGCGCTGGACGCCGTTGTCCGACTGGCTAGATATCGACAGGGCCGAGGCCGCAGCCAACTGGATCCGGGACAGCCGCTTTACACCCGTGCTCATGCTCGTCGCCTATGTTATCGGCGGACTGGTTGCTGTACCCATTACTTTGATGATCGTCGCCACAGTCGCCGTGTTCGGTCCCTGGGGCGG
>JABDQW010000230.1 GCA_013042055.1 Gammaproteobacteria bacterium
TTTTGCTTTTGTTGCTCCTGTATGCCGGTCAAGATCTCGACCAGATTTTCCGCCTTGGCATAACGCAGGTAGACAACGTGCGTATTGCCCCCACTGTCATCCAGTGGTGTATCCAGCTGCACGATCGTCGTACGCACTTTGATTCTGATCGCGCGTTCACCGCTCATCAGTATGCTGTTGGTCCGTTCATCAGCTGCCAGATTGATCTGGTTCGCCTGGCCTTTTCCAGTTTGCGGATAGAGTGAATTGATGATTCGTACCAGCTCCGGCGCCGATGCGTGTCTCAGTGGAATCACTTCCAGCTCGTCGCTCTCGGGTTTGTCCACGCCTTTGATGATCTGGGCCAGGCGTTGGATATTTCCTGCATGGTCGGTGATGATCAGCGTGTTAGTCGGGTTGTAAGCGGCAAGATGGCCTTGCTGCGGTACCAATGGCCTCAATATGGGTACCAGCTGGGCGGCAGGGACGTGGTCGAGACTGATGATCTTGGTGATCAGCTCGTCGCCGGCACGGCCGCCCTCACGGGACTGGAGCGGCAACGGACCCTGCTTGGCATTGACCTCGGGTACGATTTTGGTAACGCTGCCGGTTTTTACGGCGGCATAGCCGTGCACCTGCAAGATCGACAAAAATACCTCGTAGACTTCTTCTGGCGTCAAGGTTTCGGATGAAACAACCGTAATTTTGGCGTTGACCCTGGGGTCGATGATGAAATTTCTACCGGTAAACTTAGATACGGTGCTGATCAGTGCGCGTATGTCAGCATCCTTCAAGTTGAGCGTGATCTCATCGGCTGCCACCTGTGTGCACAGAAAAAAAGCCAATATCACACCGATGATGGAATGCTGGAAGCGCTTGCTTGTGTGTCGTATGTTCAATGTAAAAACTCTTATCCTAAGTAATGTCATTTTAGCTCAATGTTGAGCGGTACTTCCGCACCGTTTCGCATCACCACGATCGAAAAACTGCTTGCTGTGCTGAGCTGGCGTAGGGCGCCGATGCCATTTTGCGGGTTATCCAGCTTGATACCGTTAATTTCGGTGATCACGTCGTTCGTTTCCAATCCCAGTTCCTGCAACAGCTCACCGCCTTTTTGTTGAGCTTGCAGACGGTAACCGATCTGTTTCCCTTGCTTTTTGACGATAACCGGCAGCGCATACTCGCCAAAGGACGTCGGATTTTGCATGATTTGTTCACGGATGCCGGCAAGCTCTTCGCCTGTTGAAGCCGGAGGCAGGAAGTTGCGCTTGCTGCGTGTGGTGGTAATACTGCCCAGCTCTTCGTCTTTTATCAGCTGCAGGGTTTCCAGTCGGCCACTACGATTGAGGATCACATGGTCGGCGTGAATTTCCTCGATGGATATGCCGCCGGGCATTTTTTCACCGATTGCATAGACTTCCTCTTTACCTTTTTTTCCGCGCGCGATGATTGCATGCGATAGTGTCATCGGATTGGCGGCTATGACGCCGCGTAATACCAGGTTTAGCTTGGTTTTCGGCGCCTGCGTCTGTTGAAGGACGGCAGTGCGTTCCATTTGTCCGAACAAATGTGCGTTCGCCACTTGCATGATGGCCTGACGTTGATTGGCCCGTTTTACCGACGGAACGGTGGCGGTTTGTGCCTGGTTTAGCGTGGATTCGGTTTCTGGCATAAACATCCAGGTAATCGTCGCCAGCGCGTGGGCGCAGGCGATGACGAGCAGCACGCTGATTATTATTGGTAGCCGCTGATTGATCTGCTGAAGATAGGCGGTATTGGCAAAGATGGCGCTAAGCTGGTTTGTCATACAGGGTGTAATCGATTCACAACACAGTGATAATAACAGTACGATAGGCTGAATACACAAAAAAATCTCAAGTTTTTCGCATGTTTAGCTGCTGACCGATCTGACATTTCGACAGAAATGCTGAATTACGATCTCACCCGACCAATACCGAAGCTGGCACATCTGCACAATTAGCGATTTTGAGAGCAATAGGCGGCGGTTCGTTACGGAAATCACGATTTTTCCGTTGGTCATGGCAAAAAAATATGGTTTTTGCCTAGGTTTCGCTCCGCCGCGTTAACAGGCCCCAGGCCCTAGAACATCGCGAACAGATTGTCCACAAGCAATTTGATAAATATCAAGCCAATGATGGCAAACAAGGGCGACAGATCCAAGCCCTCGATGGGCTTGATCCAGCGGCGGACCGGTTGAAGCACCGGACGAGTAATGCTGAACAGGACACCCGTTACCGGATTGTACGGGTCTGGATTAATCCAGCTGAGTATAGCCTGAATGATAATCGCAAATATAAAGATATTCAGAGCCAGCGTGATGAAGTCTCTGATACCCATCATTAATAACGTCAGCAGCGAGGGTGTGTAGCCAGATAGCAGCGCAACGAGGAAGATCTTGACGATAATGAACAGCACGACGACGATGATCGTCGCCGTATCGATGTTGCGGACGCTCGGAATCAGTCGTTTTGCCGGATTCAGCACCGGTGCCGTTACTTTGACGATGAACTGTGATAGCGGATTGTAAAAATCCGCACGCACTTGCTGCAGGATAAAGCGCAACATGAGTACGATGATGTAAAGATCGAGCAGTATATTGATCAGAAATACGAATGGGTTTTGTGGTTCCATGTTAGATATCTTTACCGAGTTCATCTGCAAGCTCGCTAGAGCGATTATAGGCCGCGTGCATCGCTTCGCTTACATGCTGGTGGAAATTATTGTGTTCAAAGCTGGAAATCGCTGCTGCCGTGGTGCCACCTTCTGATGTTACTTGTGCGCGTAATTCAGCAGCCGACAGTTCACTCTCGCTGAGCAGGCGCGCTGCACCCAGTGCCGTTTGTAGCGTCAAGCGGGCAGCCGTTAACGTATCCAGACCAAGCTCGGTCGCTGTTTTTTGCATGGTTTCGATCAGCAGGAAGAAATAGGCGGGGCCACTGCCGGAGACCGCAGTGACGGCATCAAGCAGGTTTTCCTGCTCGACCCAGACGGTAAGGCCAGCCGCCTGCAACAGTTCTTCGGCCAACTGTTTACGGCTGTCATCGACCAACGGGTTCGCGTAGAGTGCTGTGGCACCGCATTGAATCAACGCCGGTGTGTTTGGCATGCATCGAACGATGGCTGCGCCGCCGCCGAGCCAGCGCTCAATATCCATCGACCTGACACCTGCCGCGATTGATACATAAAGTGGGTCAGCAGCGTTGTCAGCAACAGCCAACTCCCTACAGACCGTCTGCAACTGTTGAGGCTTCACCGACAGTACGATCACTTGTTGCTGCAGACAGTCAAGATTACTGGCGGTCACCGCGATCTTGAATTGCTGGGCGAGTCGCTCGCGTTTGCCCGCGTCAGGTTCGGCTACAAGAATATCAGCGGCTTTTGTCCCTGCCGCGATCAGACCACCGACCAAGCTGGTCGCCATGTTACCGCCGCCAATAAATGCAATACGCTTGCTCATAGTCTGGGCTAAATGGGTCAATCATGATTTGCGCAGTCTACCATAGCTTGCTTATGGGCCGCCGTACTTGAATAGGCTAATGCGGGCTGGTGTTCGTGGGTGCTGCTCTGGAGCGAAAAGCGTAGCTATAGCTGCTGTTTGAGTGAAGAGCAAGCTTACGGACACGAAGACCAGCCTGAACCGTGATAGCCATGTTTTAAAAACACACTATCTTTGATCATCCTAACTTATCTCCAGTAATCCAATGCCCTATCAGTATTCTGAGCCGCCTGATGAGAAATGGGGGCTAGCGATTTATTTTTTACTGATGGCGTTCGTCCTCTGATGGTCTATAACAAGAGCTATAAGTTGATAACTCAATCCGCATTCTGACTTCAGGGGGTAACATGGATATCGCGCAGTTGCTTGCGTTCAGCGTCAAAAACGGTGCATCTGACCTTCATCTATCAGCGGGTTTGCCTCCGATGATCCGAGTGGATGGTGATGTGCGACGCATCAATGTCGACCCAATGGATCATGAGATGGTCCATGGCATGGTGTACGACATCATGAATGACAAACAGCGTAAGGCCTATGAAGAATATTTTGAAACGGATTTCTCGTTCGAAATACCCGGCCTGGCACGATTTCGTGTCAATGCGTTTAATCACAATCGAGGTGCGGGTGCTGTATTCCGGACCATTCCTTCGAAAATCCTGACCCTGGAAGAACTCAAGGCACCAAAAATTTTCGAGGAGATTTCCAATACGCCACGGGGCATCGTGCTGGTTACCGGACCGACAGGCTCAGGCAAGTCGACCACGCTGGCCGGTATGATCAACTATGTCAACGAAAACCACTATGGCCACGTATTGACCATCGAGGACCCAATCGAATTCGTACACGAAAGCAAGAAATGTTTGATAAACCAGCGCGAGGTTCACCGTGATACGCTCGGTTTCGGCGAGGCGCTGCGTTCAGCTTTGCGTGAGGATCCTGATGTGATCCTGGTCGGTGAGATGCGTGACCTTGAAACCATACGTTTGGCGTTGTCAGCAGCGGAGACCGGTCACCTGGTGTTCGGTACCTTGCATACCAGTTCTGCAGCCAAGACCATCGACCGTGTCGTCGATGTGTTTCCAGCAGCAGAAAAAGAAATGGTGCGTTCGATGTTATCGGAGTCGCTGCGTGCGGTGATATCTCAAACCCTGTTGAAGAAAATTGGTGGCGGCCGCGTCGCCGCGCATGAGATCATGCTGGGTACCCCGGCAATTCGAAACCTTATCCGTGAGAACAAGATTGCACAGATGTATTCGGCCATCCAGACCGGCCAGTCCATCGGCATGCAGACTCTGGACCAGAATCTACAAGAGATGTTGACCAAGGGTATGGTCAGTAAGGATGAAGCCATTAAGAAGGCTGCTAACAAGGATGCGTTCTAGCACTTCATGAAAATATGCGTGGAAAAGCTATACTTAGTTTTGATGCTCGAACTCGATGAGGTAGCGCGAGATGGATCGCGATAAGGCCATACGTTACATGCATGATCTGCTGCGCATGATGGTGCAGAAAGATGGCTCGGACTTGTTCATCACCGCCGGTGCGGTGCCTTCAATGAAAGTCGACGGTAAAATGACGCCACTGTCAAACCAGTCATTGAGCCCTCAGCATACCCAGGTATTGGTGCGTTCGATCATGAACGACCGGCAAATGGCGGAATTTGATGCCAGTCAGGAATGTAATTTTGCCATCAGCCTACCTGGAGTATCCCGCTTTCGTGTCAACGCCTTTACCCAGCGCGGGTCGGTCGGGGTGGTGTTGCGTGTAATCCGCTCGGATATCCCGGAGTTCACTGATCTTGATCTGCCGCCGATCTTAACAGACATCGCCATGACCGCGCGAGGTTTGGTGATTTTTGTCGGTGCCACCGGCTCCGGCAAATCGACTTCGCTGGCCGCCATGGTCGGCTACCGCAACGAAAACAGCAGGGGTCATATCATCACCATCGAGGACCCGATCGAGTTTATCCACAATCACAAAAATTGCATCGTCACCCAGCGCGAAATCGGTGTTGATACCGAATCCTATGAAGTCGCGCTGAAAAATACGTTGCGCCAGGCACCCGATGTCATTCTGATCGGTGAGATTCGTGACCGTGAGACCATGGACTACGCCATTGCCTTCGCTGAAACCGGTCACCTGTGTCTATCAACCCTGCACGCGAACAGCACCAACCAGGCATTGGATCGAATTATCAACTTCTTCCCGGAAGAGCGACGTGCTCAGTTGCTGATGGATTTGTCATTGAATTTGAAAGGGATTGTATCGCAGCGTTTGATTGCCAAGGCCGATGGCGAGGGCCGGGTACCTGCCGTCGAGGTAATGCTGAACACGCCCTTGATGTCCGATTTAATATTCAAGGGCAACGTTCATGAAATCAAGGAGCTAATGTCCAAATCGAGAGAGCTCGGGATGCAAACATTCGATCAGGCATTGTTCGAACTGTTCGAATCCGGGCATATCACCTATGAAGATGCTTTGCGTAATGCGGATTCACTCAATGACCTGCGTCTTCGGATCAAACTTGAAAGCAAGGGCGCGAAAAAACAGGATCTTATGTCCGGTCTTGACAAGCTGTCGATGGAAGAAACCTCAGACAATACCAATGCCAGTGTGTTGCGTTAGGGCCTGTTAACAGGCCCTAGTCACCGATCAGGAACAGTGCTATGAATTTACAGCCCTATCTCAAGCTGATGTCAGAGCAGCGTGGTTCTGACATGTACTTTACAACAGGCGCACCGGTCAGTGTACGCATCGAAGGCAAGATACGCCCAGTCGGCAAAAGTATGCTGGCGCCGGGCATGACCCGCAAACTCGCCTACGATCTGTTGTCGCCGGCTCAGATCAAAGATTTCGAGAAGAACCTTGAATTTAACATGGGGATGTCACACACGGATCTCGGCCGCTTTCGCATCAACATGTACCTGCAGCGCGGTGAGGTCTCCATGGTGATCCGCTACATCAATGCCGACATACCGTCGATTGATGAATTGCTGCTGCCTGACGTTTACAAACACATGATGAAGAAGAAAAAGGGGCTGGTGTTGATTGTCGGTGCTACTGGTACTGGGAAATCGACTTCACTGGCGTCGATGTTGGACTATCGTAATGCGCTCGATTCCGGTCATATCCTGACAATCGAAGATCCCATTGAGTTCATGTTCCATCATAAAAAATGCATCATCGGTCAACGTGAGGTCGGCCTGGATACCTTATCGTTTGACAATGCCCTGTGTGAAGCCATGCGTGAGGCGCCGGATGTCATTATGATCGGTGAAGTACGCGACCGCGCGACAATCGAATCCGCATTGCGCTATGCAGACACCGGACATCTGTGTATGACATCCTTGCACGCCACCAATGCCAATCAGACGCTCGATCGCATCCTAAACTTTTTCTCCAGTGACTCACATAATCAGATCCTGATGGATTTATCGCTCAATCTGAATGCGATTATGGCGCAACGGCTGGTGTCATCGGCCAATGGCGCTCGTATTGTGGCGACTGAGGTGCTGGTGAATACCCCCTATATAAGCCAGTTGATACGAGATGGCAATTTTCACGACATCAAGCAAGTTATGGAAAAAGGCGCTGATGTTGGTATGCAGACGTTTGATCAGTCGTTATATACGTTGTTCAAGGCGGGCAGCATCGATCTGAAAACAGCCCTGGCAAATGCCGATTCAAGTAGTGATCTCGAATGGCGTATCAATTTCGGTGGTGGTGTCAAGGACATCGGCGCGACGGAGGCGACCAAGGAAGCATTGCAGTTCCCGATGCCCTCGTCCGATGTGAAAAAATCCTGACTAACCAGGCGGCTAGCCGCACGACCTTTTACTGTCGGTGCGTCCACACCGTGTAGACACCATTTTCGAAGCTATCAAAGTACATAGCGATGGCCGGGTGATTCACCGGTTTCTTGCTCAGATCCGGTTCGAGGTGGCGTTCCGCAACGTATGTTAGCTGATTGCTATTGTCTACCAGCACGTGGTACCAGGGCTTGTCTTTCCGTGGTCTGCTGAGCGCAACCTGTTGATACCATTCCTCCGTGCCATTGAATGTCGCATCCACATCGATGATGACGCCGCGATAATCGAATTTTTTATGATGTACGATTTGCCCGATAAAAAAAGCTGAGTGAGGCATCAGCGTCATGCCGCCGAATAGACCAAACGGCCGCCTAGAATAGTATGGCGGACTTTTCCTTGAAAATTCCAGCCAGCGAAAGGCGTATTTCTACCACGACTGAGCATGCCTGCAGCATCAAGCTGCCAATCCTCCTCGGGGTCGTAGATACAAATATCCGCGGGCCGATTGACCGCAACTACACCTGCGTGAATGCCGAGGATGGCAGCGGGGCGGGTGGTCAACAAACTCAATGCACTGTAGGTGGGTACCACCTGTTCAGGGACCAGCCTCAACGCCAGTGGAAGCAGCGTTTCCAACGCCGATATACCGGGTTCTGTGCTTGCAAACGGTGCCTGTTTGGCATCGGGCTCATGAGGCTGATGATCGGAGCAGATGGCATCGATGACACCCTCGCTGATGCCGTGACGTAGGGCCTCCATGTCGCGCTGGCTGCGCAACGGGGGCAAGACATGGCACATGCTGTTGAAGCTGTTGATATCCATTTCATTCAAGAACAATTGATGAGCACTGACATCCGCGGTGATGTCCATGCCCTGGTCCTTCGCACGTCGAATCAACTCGATGCCGTGGGCCGATGACAGTCGACCAAAATGCGCTTTCACTCCCGTTTCGAGAATGAGTTCGAGTGCTCGGCTAATGGCGACGGTTTCCGCCGAAACCGCAATTCCCTGCAATCCGAGCCGTGTTGCGACTGGACCATCGTGCGCGCAACCCCCCGCACTGAGCCAGTGATCGTCAGGTTCGATATGCACCGTCATGCCACAATTAGCTGCATAAGCATAAGCGCGGCGCAGAATCAGCGTGTTCAAGACCGGATTGCGGCTGTTGCTGAGGCCGACGCAACCGGCTGCTTTTAGTGCAGACATTTCACTCAATAGCTGTCCTTGGAGCCCATTCGTTAAGGCGCCCAGCGTGAGTACATTGGCGTGTGTGGCCTTAGCTGCCTTGTGGTGAATCAGCTCCACGACGGCCGGCTCATCAATCACTGGATCCGTGTCCGGGGGGCAGCACAGCGTGGTGATGCCGCCACTGGCGGCTGCCCTGGTTTCGCTGTCAATGTCCGCTTTGAACTCGAGACCCGGTTCGCGCAGGCGAGCGCACAGATCGACCAATCCAGCGCTGATGATCTGCCTGCTGGCGTCGATGGTCTGGTCGGGCTCGAAACCATCCGGTTCGTGGTCGATGGCAATAATGACACCGTCGGCGATATAGATGTTACTGGTTTTGACAGACTGCGTGACTGGGTCTAGTATCAGGCCGTTGGCAACGAGCAGACGTTTCATGGATTCGCCTCGGCTTCGTTTTGTTCGGGTTCGCGGCCCAACACCATCGACATAATCGCCATGCGTACGGAAATGCCATAGGTTACCTGGTCGAGTATCACAGAACGGTTGCCGTCAGCGACACGGGATTCTATCTCCACGCCTCGGTTTATCGGTCCCGGATGCATGACGATGACGTCATCTTTGGCAGCACGCAGGCGCTCCTCAGTCAAACCGTACAGGCTGTAATATTCATGTTCACTCGGCAACAGTGCGCCTTGCATTCGTTCTTTTTGCAGCCGCAGCATGATAATGACATCCACATCCCTGATTCCGCTTCGCAGGTCGTTGAACACAGTGACACCCATATCGTCGATGTCGGTTGGTAGCAATGTATAGGGTGCGATGACACGGACCTGACCGGTATTGAGTATATTGAGTGCATGAATTTGCGAGCGTGCGACACGAGAATGCAGTATGTCCCCAACAATGGCGACGCGAAGTTTTCCGAAATCATGCCCTTTCTTACGGCGAATGGTGAACATATCGAGCATTGCCTGGGTGGGGTGGGCGTGACGACCATCACCTGCATTGATCACGCTGATATGCGGTGCCACGATGCCTGCGATGTAGTGGGCCGCACCGGAATCGCTGTGACGCACGATGAACATGTCACAAAGCATAGCCTGCAGGTTTTGCAGTGTATCCAGCAAAGATTCACCTTTGCTGGTTGCCGAGGTGCTGATATTAATGTTGAGAATGTCGGCGGAAAGCCGTTTAGCCGCCAGTTCAAATGTGGTGCGTGTACGTGTGCTGGCTTCAAAGAACAGATTGACAATGGTTTTTCCGCGTAATATCGGGACTTTTTTGACGCGTTGTTCGTTAACATTGGCAAAGCTCTCTGCGGTATCGAGTATATTGCTCAGTATCTCGCTACCCAGTCCTTCGATCGTCAAGAAATGCTTGAGACGGCCATTGCTATCGAGTTGAATGTTCCAGCTATCTTTGCCGATCAGAGGATCCGTCTGCCTGCTCGGTTTATTGACCATTTTGCCTACCCGCTATGTAAAACTTTCTGTTCTAATAATGTACATCTTGAAGATGTATGTTCACGTAACGATAAAACCCAGAGGTTCCGGCCCGTTTAGTTTAATGTGTTGATTGCCTTGCAAGTGCAAGTGTTGACCAATGACATCCGCCTGGATGGGCAACTCTCTACCACTGCGGTCGACCAGGCAGGCCAGCGTAATGCTGGCAGGGCGACCGTAGTCAAAAATCTCGTTCATGGCTGCCCTGATGGTTCGACCGGTTTGCAGCACGTCATCGACCAGAATGATGTGTTTGTCCTCTACCTGGGGTGGCAGGCTTGACGGTTTGACTTTTGGGTTCATGCCAATGCGGGAAAAATCATCACGGTAAAAGCTGATGTCTAGGGTGGCTAGTGGTCGTGATAAGCCAAGCTTGGCGTGCAAGATCGTAGCGATCCAGGCGCCGCCCGTATGAATACCAACCATCAATGGATCGTCGATGTTACGCTGATCCAGAAGCTGTTCAAGATCGGCTGCCAGTTTCTCCAGAAGTTGATCTGGTTTGGCAATTTCATCCATAGATGCTGAACCTTTTTTTAGCGAGTCGAGCCCGCATGTTGCACGAAGGCGGCTCTGCAATGCGGCAGAATAATCAATATATCAATCAGATACACTGGAGTCGACAACAATGTTTAGTTCCAATTTGCCCCTGAAATCCAAATCCTTCATGCAACATACGGGCTAATGTGAGTCTAGCCAGCTCTGAACAATCATGGCTGCGGCCATTTTATCAATCTCGTGCTTGTTGTGCTTGGATAATTTTATGTCGGCTTTTAGTAACTGCTCAGCTGCGTAAGATGAATAGCTCTCGTCGATGGTATAGACCGGTAGTTTAAACCGTTGCTCAAGTTGCCTGCTGAAGTTGCGAGCAGCTCGGGTGATATCGCTCTCACCACCGTCGGTGAGATACGGTATACCGACAACTAACGCGTCGGGGTGCCATTGTTCTATTTGGGCGGCAATGCTAGCCCAATCTGGTTTCTGATTTTTGGCCTGAAGCGTGCACAGGGGCGTCGCGGTGCCGGTGATGGTTTGTCCTGTAGCAAGACCGATACGCTTGAGGCCAAAGTCGAAGCCCATGACAGTGTGCGCATTGGCTTTAGATCGCATTTCCCACCAGGATTAAAGCAGGCGCAGGATTGGTGTGCGAAAGCGCCGCTCCGAAGCGAAAAGCGCAGCCTCCTTTACGCCCTGAGTGAAAAGACCGCATGGCGCACCCTACGATCTTGCGGACACGCTGACCAGCCTGAACCGTGATGAGCATGCTCGAATTACACACTGCGTCAGTGACCATCCTAGCTCTACTAAAAAGTGCCAATGCCTTATCGGAGTTTTACGCCGCCTGGTGAGAAACGCGGGTCAGTCATGCATGCCCGGCATCGCTGCTTATCAGTTGTAAGTCGATGCCAATTAGGCTGGCGGCAGCTTGCCATCGGTCTTCTATCGGTGTTTCAAAGATAATCTGCTGCTCCGCTGGACAGCTCAACCAGGCATTGGCAGCCAGCTCTTGTTCTAGCTGGCCGGGAGCCCATCCCGCATAGCCTAACGCGATAATCGTGTCCTTCGGGCCTGTGTTCTCAGCGATGGCCACTAGAATATCACGTGAAGTTGTCAAAGCGACGCTGTCATTGATGATCAAACTCGAGTCCCACTGGCCCGTCGGTCGATGCAGGATGAAACCTCGGTTCGCTTGTACCGGACCGCCACTGAATACTGGCGTAATAGCGGGCGTATCGGGGTGGTAGGCGATCTTCATTTGCTGCATGACATCGTCAAGCGTCACGGAAGACTGACGGTTGATGACGATACCAAAAGTCCCATTTTCATCGTGCTCGCAAATATAGGTAACAGCCTGATTGAAATTTTCATCCGTGAGACCCGGCATAGCGATCAGAAAATGATCAGTGAGTTGATTCGTGCTCATCGTCAGTTGGTACGCAGACTGTTGTTGCTGAGAAACTCCCAGCTTCTGGTTATGTGGATAATATCAGCTTCCGCACGCAGTTCCGGTGGGAAGGGGGCATAAGGGGCAGCCAGTTTTACGATGCGCTTAGCAGCATCGTCGAGCAGCTGATGTCCGGAAGACTGCCTCAAGTCGGTTTTGATCAGTTCACCGTCAGCATTGATAACCACATCGAGTATTAAAGTTCCACTGAGACGCTCACGTCTCGCCTGATCAGGGTAATTCAGGTTGCCTATGCGTTCGACCCGGTTGATCCATTGGCGCATATAAGTGGCCGGGACAAACTCGCGAGTACTGGAGTTGAGGAATTTACTGCGCGTTTTTTTCGCCAGGTGTTCGATCTGAGTACTCAGTTCCTGCGCTAGACGCGCCAGTTTTTCGCTCTGCTGGTCATTTTGTTTGTCGCTTAGAGTGATCTCATCCGGCGTCTGCTTACTGTCGTCGGTACTAATGCTGTGAGTCGAGTCTTTCTGATGCAAAAGCGCCACTTTCTCATCCTGTTGCTGCCTTGATTGTTGTTGCTGCGCTGTCATCATAGCGATACCCGGATTCTTTGAAATACTGGGCGCCGTGAATAAATCGGTGGGGCGTGTCGCTTCCTCGCTGATGCCGCCACCTTGTTGTGAAACCTGTGCCAGATAGTCAGCATCTTCAGCATCAGACGGTTTTTGTGTTTGCACCAGGATAACATCCAGGGTGGGTAGGGATTCGCTCTCTGCAGGAGGAGAAATGCTGAACGTGACACCCAGAATCAAAATGCCATGAAATACCGCGGCGAGGAACAGTGTCATTCCGAGTCGATCATTATCGGTTATTTCTGGAGCCCGTACTGCAGTGGTCATTTTTATAATATAACAGTTTTTTCGTATTCTGATTATAGTGGCTCGTACGGAACAATGTGCGTAGATTTTGTATTTCTACACTGGATCTGGCACGAAGGATTTGGATTTAACCTGGATTGTGTCGTAGCCGACACTTAAACCCTTCAGGTAACATACGGGCAAGCCCGGGCTGACGGTATCGGGCTCGCCTGCTAAGACTGAATCTTGGAATACCGCCTATTGGCGTCAATTTAGCTTGGATTCGATGCATTCCATGAGTTGTCCAGCGATATCGAGATCGTATTGTTGGTCGAGTTCGCGAATGCAGGTTGGGCTGGTAATATTGATTTCCGTCAGATAATCGCCGATCACATCGAGCCCGGCAAAAAGAATGCCCATCTCGCGAAGTACCGGTGATACCTGGGTACAGATCCATCGATCGCGTGCTGTCAACGCAACACCGACACCGGTTGCACCAGCTACCAGATTTCCCCTGGTTTCACCAGCAGCCGGTATACGCGCTAGCGCATAAGGAACAGGTTCGCCATCGATCAGCAGGATGCGCTTATCGCCTGCGGTGATTTCAGGAATAAAGCGTTGCGCCATGATGGTCTTGTTCCCGCCCTTTGTTATGAGTTCCAGAATAACTGACAGGTTCTGGTTGTCCGGTTGTACTCTGAATATAGAGTGTCCGCCCATACTGTCGAGTGGTTTTAGAATGACGTCTCGGTGCTGGCTGACAAATTGCCGTATACGAGTCGGCTCGCAACTGACCAGCATCGGGACGCAGCATTGTGGGAAACAGGTGATGAACAGCTTTTCGTTGGCATCACGCAAGCTGGCGGGTTTGTTGACGACCAGAGTGCCATTGCGTTCAATGCTGTCCAATAGCCATGTTGTGGTAATGTATTCAATATCAAACGGGGGATCCTTACGCATCAGTACGGCATTCAGCTCCGACAGTGCGATATCCTGCTCACTAATAATGTTGAACCAGTTCGATCGATCGTCCTGCACCCGCAGGATGCGTGTTGTCGCTCGAGTGCTGCCATCAGCGGAATAAAGTTGTCGCGGATTCATGTAATGCAGTTCCCAGGCGCGCCGCTGAGCAGCCAGCATCATCGCAAAACTGCTGTCTTTGGTAATATTGATGTGGTCGATCGGGTCCATGACAACACCGAGTTTTATGGTCATGTGATTTCCATTGATGGAAGCTAAAAAAGCTAAATGTAAATGAAAATCTGTTTTCACACAATTCAATATCTTATAAGCATGGATTGATTGCGAATCTATTTTTGATGGTCTACATTCAGTTTATATTCACCTCTCTAGGGCTAATAATGAATGATGGTGCAGCAATGACAGAACAAGTTGCTGAGTTAGGTGACCTTAAAGTCATGGTTATCGACGACAGTAAAACGATCCGTCGAACGGCCGAAAATCTTCTAAAAAAAGAAGGATGCGAAGTGGTGACGGCTGTGGACGGCTTTGAGGCGTTATCTAAAATCGCTGAGACTAAACCTAACATAATCTTTGTCGACATCATGATGCCGCGTCTTGATGGTTATCAGACCTGCGCGTTGATTAAGAATAATAAGGCTTTCAGCGAAACGCCGGTTATCATGTTGTCGAGTAAAGACAGCATATTTGATCGCGCACGCGGGCGAATTGTCGGGTCGACGCAGTATTTGACTAAACCGTTTACGAAGGAAGATCTTATCAGTGCGATTAAGGAACACGCAGCTGTCGGTTGATTTTGAAGCCAAGTTGATAACAGTACATGAGACTATGGTGCTTGGGTAATGGCAAAGATACTTATTGTAGATGATTCACCAACTGAACTGCATGTGTTTCAGAAAATCCTGGAGAAGAATGGTCATGAGGTCTTGGTGGCTGACTCAGGCGAGGCGGGAATCGCAAAAGCAAAGGCAAGCTTGCCGGATCTGGTCTTGATGGATGTCGTAATGCCGGGTATGAATGGGTTTCAGGCAACACGTCAGCTCACCAGTCATTCAGAGACAGCGAATATTCCAGTTATCATCGTGACAACCAAGGATCAGGAAACTGACAAGGTTTGGGCCAAGCGACAGGGTGCAAGAGATTATCTGGTCAAACCAGTAGAGGAAAAGGGGCTAATCGAGCATGTAAATATGGTGCTATCGAGCTAGAGCACGATTAGAATAGTCAGAATTGTGAATACCATCGACCCATTTGACTTTTTGCTGGATCTTGAACGGCGCTGCCAGGCTAATGCGAGTGGCTTGCCGACATTGGATAAATCGGATGATGAATGGGTTGGTATCGGATTCCGAATCGGAGAAGACAGGCTAATCGCACCCATGTCCGAGATCGAGGAGATTCTCGAGTTGCCGGATTTTACTTATGTGCCAGGTGTGAAATCATGGATGGTGGGTATAGCGAATGTGCGCGGTGGTTTACTGCCGCTGATGGATCTGAAAGGTTTTATTCTAGGTGAAGATATAAAGAACAGAAAGAAAGGAAGGGTCATTGTCATTGACTACAAGGGCTTTAATACAGGGGTTATTGTTGAAGAAGTTTACGGCATGAAACATTTTTTGAGCAAAGAACAGTCAAATAAATTACCAGAAATGCATGAAAATGTCTCTAAGTACGTGGGTATGGCTTTTAATCAGGAAGGCAACAGCTGGCCTGTATTCAGTTTCCTGAGCATGACGCAGGATGAGCGCCTGGCGCAAGCGTCACTATAAACATTACCGCAACAATAACACCGGGCTATCAGGTAAGGCAGTGATTTGGAGAGAAGGGTATGAGCGCTAAAAAGAAAAAATCATCGTCTGGGGTGAGGTCGGTCAGCAGGCCTTTGGCTGTGCTGGGTATTTTCCTGGTTATATCGATTATTGCCATGTTGGGAAGCTTGCTCTACGTGGGCAACAAACGTGCTGATCAACAGCAACACGTCGAGTTGGCATCCGAGCAGCTACTGTTATCTCAGAGTATGGCCACGCAGGCACTAGGTGCATCCTCGGGACGGGAATCTGATTTCGCGACGCTCCAAGAGGGACTTAACCGATTCGAGGAAATTCTCGATATATACATGACCGGTGATAGCTTGAATAGCGTACCTCCGCTACGCAAGGATCTGGTCGCGCAGCTAGACAACGTTGAAGTCAGCTGGCGAAACTTCAGTAACGATATCTCGATCATTCTGAAAGGTAGAAAACCGATTTCTGAAGTCAGAGAGCTGTATACAGTGATCGACAGCTTTATTCCACAGTTGCTGACCTTTTCGGATGAGGTCGTCGGGGTTTTGATGAAGAAGAAGGCCTCTTCTCGTCAGATATATCTAGCCAGTCGCCAGATGATGTTGTCGCAGCGCATCAAAAACAACCTGAACCAGGTGCTGGCGGGTGGTGAGCAGGCAGCTGCAGCGGCTGACCGCTTCGGCCGTGACGCGGCCCTATTTGGCAGGGTGCTCGAAGGCTTGCTCAAAGGCTCTGATACCTTGCGTATTCAGAAAGTTACGGACAAAGAAGCGGTGGCCAAGTTGCGTGAAGTGGCGATGCTGATCAGTGCCGTCAGCGACAACATTGCCGGTATTTTGGAACTGTCGCCCGAATTATTTGAAGTCAAGGATGCGGCCAGTCAAGTAACCACCGGTAGTGCGATATTGCTCAACGATCTCGAAGTGTTCAGGAGTGTCATTTCAGGTCAGACGAGAATACTCGACATCATTCAGTTGGTTGGCGTTGGTTTCGGTGGGCTCGCGGTGGTATTGATCATTATCAGTGGCTTCCTGATGTTGCGTGATGCGAAAGCACGTGAGGAGCAGGCGCTAGAGAACAACCGTAGAAACCAACGCGCGATTCTCAGGTTGCTGGACGAGATGGCCAATCTTGCGGACGGCGATCTGACCGTACACACCACGGTAACAGAGGAAATTACCGGTGCCATCGCAGACTCTGTGAACTTTGCTATCGATGCACTGCGCTCACTGGTTACGACGATTAATAATACCTCGACCGAGGTAACGTCATCGACATCGAATGCCCAGGGTACTGCTATGTCGCTTGCCGAAGCCAGTACTCACCAGGCGCGTGAGATCGCTTCTGCCAGTGCGGCGATCACCGACATGGCTGAGTCGATGCAGAATGTGACCAAAGAAGCGGCGGAGTCAGCCGAAGTTGCGCGCCAGTCGATGGAGATCGCGCAAAAAGGAGCTGGCGTGGTCCGTGAAACCATCTCCAGCATGGAAGGTATTCGTGAAACAATTCAAGAAACATCTAAACGCATCAAACGGCTGGGTGAGTCATCACAGGAAATTGGTGACATCGTCGGTCTGATTACTGAAATTGCGGACCAGACGAATATTCTGGCTCTTAATGCTGCTATTCAGGCATCGACGGCCGGTGATGCTGGACGTGGCTTTGCGGTGGTTGCAGACGAAGTGCAGCGACTCGCTGAGCGTGCCGGTAATGCGACCAAGCAGATAGAAACCCTGGTTAATACCATTCAGGCAGATACTAATGAAGCCATCACGTCGATGGAGGTCAGTACCGCGGGTGTGGTCAGCGGGGCTAAGCGAGCGGAAGATGCCGGGGAGGCACTCAGAGAAATCGAAACCGTGTCAACGAATCTGGCCAACCTAATTCAAGGAATTTCCGAGTCAGCTAAGAAACAGTCTGCGATAGCGAGCGATGTTTCCAAGACCATGAATGTTATCCAGGAGATTACCTTGAGGACATCAGAGGGAACGGAAGAAACGTCTTCGTCATTGAACTCGCTGAACGAACTAGCAAATGAGCTGCAACGCTCGGTAGCTGGCTTTAAGCTTCCGGCAACTGATTCCGGTAAGCTTGAGACAGTGGTTCTCGATAGCTAGTAAATCATGACGTCTGAGCTTACATCTGTTTTAGAGCGGGTAGCCTGTCAATGAAGCCAAACGGAACAGTTGAATACAATTCACTAAGCTGGGTTAAGTCACAGCTGGATGCAGTGATTAGTGATGCCCAATCATCGCTATCTGAGTACATCGAAAGCCAAGATGATAGCCTAATGCAGGATTGCATTGAGGGATTACGTCTGGTTTACGGCACTTTGCAGATGGTCGAAATATTTGGTGCGGCCATGCTCGCCGAAGAGATGGAGACCACAGCCAGGGCGATACTCGAAGACAAGGTCGATAACAGAGAAGATGCCTATGATGTTCTGATGCGGGCATTGTTGCAGCTGCCTGATTACCTGGAAGGATTGCAATCGGGTAAGAAGGATACACCGATTGCGCTTCTGCCTTTGATGAACGACATGCGTGCCATCTGTAAGCAAAGTCTGCTGTCGGAGAACGTACTCTTCTTCCCCGATATGGATGCCGTTGAAATCGAAGAGCAGGAAATCGAAGCGCCGGTCATAGAGCCAAGTAAGCTGCAGGCTGAAGCCAAACGTTTACGCACACATTATCAACTTGGTTTGCTCGATCTGTTGAAAAATAATAAAGAGCATGCGGGCTATCAGCGTATGCTTGCTGTTGTTGTAGCCCTGCTCAAGGCTTCAACAGACCAATCGGTAAGGCGATACTGGCATGTGATTGCTGCATTACTCGAAGGCTTGCTGGATGAAGGAATCGCTATTAATGTCAGTATAAAAATGCTACTGGGTCATGTCGATCGCCAGATCAAGCTTGCGATCGACATCGGCGAAGAAAATTTCACAACGCGTTATTCGCAAGAGCTCCTCAAGAATATCCTCTATTACATAGCCCATAGCGATTCATCAGGAAAACGCGTACGCGAAGTCAGGGAAACTTATAAGCTAGACGAACTGATCAGTTACGCTGCCGAGGGTGAGGAGAGCAGTCTGGGTGGTCTGAATGCCGAGTTGTTTGAGACAGTTTCCAAGGGGATAAAGGAAGATCTTGCACAAGTCAAAGATACTCTAGAACTGTTTATCCATAGCAGCGAAAGAAACGTTGCTGAATTAGCGCCGCTGGCGGAACAGTTGTTAAGAATTGGTGATACCTACGGGATGCTTGGTCTTGGAGATGTGAGACAGAAAGTGCTCGAGCAAAAAGATAGGGTCAAGAGCATCGCTGAAGGGCAGACGGAAGCAAGCGAGGACGTTGTGTTTGGTATTGCAGCAGACTTGCTGGTTGCCGAGGCCGATTTGGACGACTATGTTGCTCAGCGCTCTGGCGTGGCCGATTTCGATGAAGACGGCAGTGTCGTACCTGCGTCGGAGTATCGTGAGGTGCTGTCCACGGTGATCCAGCAGGGCTTGCAAAACTTTAGTGATGCCAAAGACGCGATCATCACCTTTACTAGTGGAAAAGGTGACGAAGAATCGTTGAAATCGGTGCTGCAACTGCTGGGTGAAGCCAGAGGGGTATCGATGATATTGCCTATGGCTCAGGTAGAGGCCATGCTCACTCAGTTGCAAAGTTATGTAAAGATAGCCCTGCTCGATAATAATCACCATCCTGATGTGGCCGAGCAGGATAAGATCGCCGATGTCGTCACCTCGATTGAGTATTTTTTCGAAGCCATACTAGAAGGGCGTCCCGGTGTTGAAGCAGGTTTACGCACCGGTGAAAAGGCGCTGTCGTCACTGGTTGAGGTATATAGTCAGTATGATCCGATAGCCACTCCAGAACCGACACCGCAGACCGTCAGCGAACAAACTGCGGAAGAATCGGCAACCGCAGATTTCGATGAGAAGACTAATGAGGCTGACGTTGTCGAATTCAAACAGCCGGAACAGCCTACCAGACCGGCTGCAGAACCAGCTCAAGATCAACAGCAGGCTGCGTCGACGGAATTGGCAGACATGGGGGCAGAGTATGGTGAACTCGAAATACTCAGTGATGATGCCGATGATGAGATTCTGGCAATCTTCATCGAAGAAGCTCAAGAAGTACTAGAAGAACTGCATACAAACCTACCACAGTGGAAAGCCAATGCCGGTGATGAACAAGCGCTGACTGTGGTACGCAGGTGCTTCCATACACTTAAAGGCAGTGGACGGCTGATTGGTGCGCAGTTGATTGGTGAGTTTTCGTGGAAATTCGAAAACATGCTCAATCGTGTTATCGACAACAAGATCCAGCCCGATAACGATGTACACAAAACCCTCGACCAGGCTCTAACCGTGTTACCTCAGCTGATTGAGCAACTGCAAGGTAACAGGGAACCGATTCCCTCCGCATATCATCTGATGGCAACAGCGCAGGTGCTTGCCGAGGGTAAGCAACCACCAACGCCGTCGCAGGCCGGGCCTAAAAAAAAACTGACGAAAACGAGCGCGGAAGCGGTCGTTGAACAGTTTGCTGATAAGCGTGACGAGCCTGGCACCACTTCGCCTGAGCTACTGGATGAGACGTCGTCACCAGCTTTAGAACACAGCGATGAAGAGCTAATAACAGTCTCGGGTCTTGACCTCGATCTGGGTCATGCCGCAACTGCTGAAGCAACCAGTCTGGGCGTCGATGAGCCGCTACTGGAGAGTGATTCAGCGTCCGAGGCGGACCTTGTTGAAATCGATGGTTCAGCGTTAGATTTTGATACCAGTATAGGCACGCCAGAATTTACCGAAGAAAACCCAATCGCCAATGACGAGACAATCGATGAGACTGTCGAGCTCGATGGAATTAATCTGGACGATGAGCCTTTAATAGAGGATTTAATACCAGCTGCTGAGTTCGAAATCGAAATTGATGAATCGTATAAACAGGAAACTGAGGAGCTCGATAATGATCAGGCGGCTGGCATGGACCCAGTGCTGTTCCAGATTTATTACGATGAAAGTATCGGTTACCTCAAGGTTGTCAGGAAGTTACTTGCAGCGCACCGCAACAAGTCGCAGCCGCTTACAGCCAACAAGGAACTGATCCGGGCTTTCCATACGCTCTATGGCAGCGCGCGCACCGCAGAGATCGAGCAGATAGCGGAATTGTGCGGCGCTACAGAAAAGTACATAAAAGTAAAGCAGGAAGCGCTCGACTTGTCGATCGATGACAGTGTGGTTGAATTGTTCGAACAGGTTGAGCAAAAAGTTCAATCAATGCTCGAGCAAATCAAGTCAGGCACCCTGCCTGATCCTGACAAGGCTCTGTTTGATCAAATCAACAAAACGGTGCAGGCTGAATTACAACAGCAGTTGATCAGCACTTCGGCTGGTACACAGCCGGATGCCCAAACCGGCATTAATCAGCCTGACGCTGCCGTTGCGGCGTCTGTGCAAAATCAGGCGAGCAACGAGCCTGTAGACGATGCTACGGTGGCTTTGGCAGACGAAGCGGTCGAGGCGGTCGAGGCGGTCGAGGCGGTCGAGGCGGTCGAAGCGGAGCCGCTTGCGCAGCCACCGGCCGACTCACTCGCGTCGATTTCATACAGTGATATCGATGATGATTTGATTGATATTTTTATTGAAGAAGCCGATGAGTTAATCGAAAACTGTGAAGAGTTATTGCAGAAGTTGAATAGCGATCCGGATGATGCCGATAGCATTCATAAGCTGCAACGCTACATGCACACCCTCAAAGGTGGTGCGCGTATGGCCGAGCTGACACCAGTAGGGGATCTTACGCACTTACTCGAGTCTCTGGTAATCAAAGTCGCAGACAAGCAGGTCAACGCAGACCGCTTACTGTTCACTACCTTGAATGAGTCGGTGGATTGTCTCGCTGAGATGCTCAAAAGCGTAAAAGATCGTGCACCGATCAAACTAGCCAGTGACATCACCAGACAAATCGATGCCTTGATAAAAGGCGAGGTGCCAGAGAAGCGCGAGTTTGAACGCTACGATGTAGAGCTGGAGGATCTTGCCGGGACTGCCGAGAATGAACAGGCGCTGGCAAAGGAGGCACCTGGCGGTAGCATCGAAGTCGCTGACGGCAATTCTGGCACGCAGGCTGCTGAGGAACCAGGATTTGGGCGACGCGCCACGGATGAACGGGACCGGCCGCATTGGGGCGAGCGTGCGACCGATGCTAACTACCGCGATAGTCAGGAGCAAATCAGGGTTCGGGCCGATTTGTTAAATGAACTGGTCAATTCTGCCGGTGAGGTCAATATCTATCACGCACGTATGGGCAAGCAGATTACCGATATTGGTTTTAATATCAACGAGCTGGAATCAACCGTTGTTCGTCTTAAGCAACAGTTGCGAAATCTTGAAATTGAAACTGAAATTCAGATCCGTTCGTCTTTTGAGAAAGAGTCCGATCTGTATGGTGATGATTTCGATCCACTTGAGATGGACAAGTATTCAACCATACAGCAACTGTCACGCAGTCTAACTGAGACTTCAAGCGACGTTGACAGTATTCGGGAAATTCTCAGCGAAATCGTACGTGATACTGAAACCCTGTTGCTACAAGAGTCACGTGTCAGCACAGAATTACAGGAAGGTTTGATGCGTACGCGCATGGTGCGCTTTGGCGGACTGTCGACGCGTCTACGCAGGATAATACGCCAGACATCCCGAGAACTTGGCAAAGAGGTCGAGCTTGAAATCGATGGTGGGAGTAATGAGCTTGACCGTACCATTCTTGACCGAATTGTTGCGCCACTCGAACATATGTTACGCAACGCAGTTGCTCATGGTATCGAGGCACCGGATAAGCGGCTGGCTGCAGGTAAACGGGAAGTTGGTAATATCACTATCGAGGTCGATCGTCAGGGCGGTGATGTAATCATATTCGTACGGGATGACGGTGCCGGCATAAATGTAGCAGCGATAAGGACGAAAGCGATACAACAGGGGCTGCTGGATACCGACAGCAAAGTCAGTGATCGCGATGTATTGCAATTCATTCTTAGGTCCGGTTTTAGTACGGCTGACCGAGTTTCCCAAGTTGCGGGTCGTGGTGTAGGCATGGATGTGGTCGATGCTGAACTTAAGCAACTTGGTGGCGTTCTGGAAATCGATACATTCCCGGGCAAGGGTACTGAATTCACCATTCGGTTACCGCTAACTCTGGCGATCAATCAGGCGCTGCTGGTAAGTGCCGCTGAGGACATTTTTGCAATTCCATTGGCAAGCATCGAAGGTGTGGTGCGTATTACCGGTGTGGAATTACAGAAGTTTTATGACAGTGACCAGCAAATGTACTCGTTCAACAATGTTGAGTATGAGCTGAAACATCTCGGTCAACTATTGACCGGTCTGAGGGCGGACTACAGTGAACAGTATGGACTGTTTCCGGTGTTACTGACCCAGGTTGGTAATAAGCATTATGCATTGCATGTCGACGATCTGGTCGGGCGACGCGAGGTCGTCGTTAAGCCCGTAGGTCACCAACTGGGTGCAGTCAGAGGTATTGCTGGTGCAACCATTCTCGCGGATGGTCGCGTCGTGCTAATTATCGAGATGTCAGCACTGGTCGTAGGCGAAGGATTGTTCAAGGAGCGTGATCAAACCGAGGCAGCAGCAGCGACACCGGTTGAAGATAAATCCGAAGAAAGAACAATAATGGTTGTGGATGATTCAATCACGATTCGCAAGGTTACCGCGCGTATGCTCGAGCGCAATGGTGTCAATGTCTTGCTTGCCAAAGATGGTATCGACGCAACAAATCAGCTTCTCGATATAAAGCCTGATCTTATGTTGTTGGATATAGAAATGCCCAGAATGGATGGTTTTGAACTGGCTACCTACATTCGCAACGATGACCGGCTCAAAGATCTGCCGATTATCATGATCACCTCACGTACCGGTGAAAAACACAAGGAGAAAGCAATGGAAATCGGTGTCAACCAGTATCTTGGTAAACCTTATCAGGAAGAAGAACTACTGAAACATATCAACAAGATTCTTCAAGCATAATCGTCATGACTCAGAATACCCAATTAGTCAAGAGCATCATTCTGACACTCAAGAACAAGCTGGTGGTTGTTCCGAATGCCGCAATCGCTGAAATCATTTCTGTACAAGATGTTCTTAAACAAAAAGATACACCCAAGTGGCTGTTGGGAAAAGCCAGATGGCGTGGCGTTGATTTACCAGTAGTTTCTTATGAAGCCGCCGGTGGGGAAGAAGCACAAAAGGTCAATCTGAATACACAGGTTGCTGTGATGTATTCGGCGAACGATGAGGAAGATAGGAGCTATCCCTATTTCGGTCTGGCGATACATGGCGTACCTCATGTAAGTACTTTCTCCAGGGAGCAGATAAAAGCCGATGTTCACGCGTCTGAGGAGCATCCCATGGTTGCTCAGGTGGTGCGAATCAATGGAGCGGCTGCCGGAATTCTTGATATCCACGCGATTGAAAAAATGCTGCATCAGGCAGCGGCCTAACTCGCATTGCTCACCAGGCTACGCAGCGACTACGACGGCGAAATCCATTAGCCGCGAAAAACGCGAACGACGCGAATGGTCTAACCCGAATCCTTCATGCAACATCCGGGCTAAGCCTGCAAACCAATTTTGCGTCTTTCGCGTGATTCGCGGCTAACGCCCTATCATCCCATATCACCCCAGATAACCTGCAACGCTGTTACAAATGCAGCGCCTGCTGTTTCGGTGCGTAATATGCGCGGACCGAAGCTGATTCTTTTAAATCCGGCGTTGCAAGCAGCATCGATTTCTCG
>JABDQW010000234.1 GCA_013042055.1 Gammaproteobacteria bacterium
ACCCATTCTTATTGCGCCACCTGCTCCCAGCGAAGAAGAGATAGACGTAATGTCTAACGATGCCGAGTACACAGCCCAGTTTCGGAGAGATCTCAAAGACAGCGATGCTCTGCATTGGGGAGAAGGAACGGTATCAGTTAGTTCCGAATTTATTACGCTTAAAGGCAAGCTTGCGCCCGGTCCTGATTACAACCTCTATCTTTCTCCTAAATTTGTTGAAACGGAGGCTGATTTCAGTCGTTTGAAAACCTCAATGGTTCGCGTGGGAGGTGTAAAGACATTCGAGAACTTCGCTGTGTCCGTGCCACCTGGTATCGACCCGTCGAATTTCAATAGCGTTATTGTCTGGTGCGAGTCTTTCGGCCAGTTCATTACAGCAGCTCAGTACCGGCACTGAGAGAAAAGTGTTTGGTACGTGGTTTTATACAAAAACGTGTTGAGCGGTAATGCGAGTATATTGGCTTCGCATGGATGGCTGGCGTTATACTGTTCGAAACCACTATCGGACTACTAGTGCCGGGAGTCAACACCAGATGAATCGCTATGAGAATAGGAAACGTAAACAAGGTGCCATCCGAAAATCAACTGTTATTACCCAGCCAGTCATAGCCACTCACCCTGCCGCCAAGCACTAATCCCTTCCCAATTCCACCCGCCTCTCAATAGAAACCGCGCTCACCAACCCAGAATTTGCAAAGGCTATGAATCGACGGGCGATCGTACAACGTGCTTAGCCAACTTGCCACGGATTCCGAATCCTACATGCAACATCCGGGTCAACGCAGATGACGCCCGCCATCCATCGGCAGCACCCGACCGGTCACGTAATGGCTTTGCAACAGGTAGTCTATCGCGTGCTTAAATTCGTCCAGCCCGCCTTCACGCTGCATCAGGCTTTTATCCAGGGCTTTGCGACGATAGTCATCGTCGTCGTCCTCGTTTAACAATACCAGTGCCGGCGCCAGGCTGTTTACCTTCACCTTAGGTGCCAGTTTTGATGCGAACGATTGAGTCAGGTTGTCCTGCGCTGCCTTGCTGGCAGCATAAGCAATATGTTTTTTGCTGCCTCGGCTGCTCACGTAATCTCCAACATGTATGATATCGGCATGCATGGCGTGGCTTGCCAGCAGTAACGGTTCCAGAGCCAGGTTGAGCAGGTAGGGGGCGCTTACGTGGACCTGCATCATGCGTCGCATGATCTCCGAACTTTGCAGATCGGCCTTTTCAGATAACCAGTCAGAGGCATTATGGATGATCGCTCGCAGGCTATGATGTTTTTGCACGATCGCCTGCACCAGTGCATTGATTTGTGCTTCATCATTAAAGTCGCATTGATGAAGCTCTGCACCTTTGCGCTCAAGATCAACCAGGGTCGGACGTTGGCTGCGGTAGGTGCCGATGACCGGAATGCCGCGATCGAGGAAGGTATGTGCCAGGTGCAGTCCGACACGCTTGGCAACGCCGGTAATCAATAGCGGCTCTTCAGTACTCATGGGTTGAGAAATTCGGCCCGGGTATGGATGTTTTCCTTGAAGCAGCCGCCAAGCGCGGTGGTGCTGGTCTGCGAATTGGTATCCTGCACGCCACGCGATTTAACACAATAATGAGTGGCATCGATACTGACCGCGACATCATCGGTCTCCAGCAAGGCTTGCAATGCAACCAGGATCTGGCGTGTCAGGCGCTCCTGCACCTGTGGACGCTGGCCGAAGAAACGCACCACGCGATTGATCTTCGACAGACCGATGATTTTATCCTTGGGAATGTAGGCAACCTTGGCGACACCATCGATGGTGACAAAATGATGTTCACAGGTGCTGGTCAGATCAATATCGCGAACCTTGACCATCTCGTTGGCGCCCATCTTGTTTTCAATCAGTGATAATTTGGGGAATCGGCGGTAGTCCAGGCCCGAGAATATCTCGTGCACATACATTTTGGCGATGCGATGCGGGGTCTCCGCCAGGCTGTCATCGCTCAGATCAAGTCCCAGGGTGCTGACCACTTCGGTCATCAGCTGTCTGATGCGGGCGTATTTCTGTTCGGGGTTGAGACCGGTCTCAATCATTGGCGTTTCCAGGCCATGCTGAACCAGTGTATTGCGTACCAGTATGGCCTCTTCGGATAAATCGCTTTCTTGCTGGTTCTTGAGATTGCTGAGATAGACGGGATCAGGGCTCATGAGGCTTTCTCCAAATAGTTCACGATGTTGGCATTATCGGCTGTGTATTCCAAAGACAATGAAACCGAATCGGCAAAGCGCAGTGCATGCGGTTTGTCAACGGTGACCCGAGCATGATTGACAGTGGGATGTTCAGAGCTGATGGCGAGTATGTCGGCGACAAGCTTCTCGTGCAGCAGAAAGCGCCCCTGCTCGACATGTTTGATAACCGTCTTCGTTACGGTCTTGTAGTTGAGGGCGTCATGTACCTTGTCCTGTAAAACCTTTTCGTTGACTTGGTAGCGTATTTCGATGTTGATGACAACATCCTGTTGTTTTTTCATTTCTTCCTGATTGAACCCGATGTAGGTGCGTAACCTCAGATTCTGTATGTTAATCGTGGCAAATCGAGTATTCATGATATCTCCTGATTTATTGGATGCCCCAAGCGCAAACCGCGTCTTCACTGCGAGAGACCTTTTAGATGGACTACGAGGTTTGTAGCTTGTGGTTGTTAGCTTGTGTTCGCAGGATATGACTGCAATCGTGAAACAGTCGTCAATTTGATGTGAAGATTTTGTGAAACAGCACATATAGCCGATTGCGCAGCTGGTTAAACCTAGATTCCGCAGTTGAACACAGAATTAGCGCTGTTCCTCAAGCGTCAGGGCAAGGCGCGACTTGCAGCTAATGGCCTTAGCCCGCATTTCTCACCGTCCCGATCAAACGCCGGATTATCGTTCAGGGACAGGAAGTGAATCGGATGAGAGCCATTGAATCTAATAATAGCGTGTCAACGGGCGGATTTTAGTCCGTATTTGATT
>JABDQW010000236.1 GCA_013042055.1 Gammaproteobacteria bacterium
CCGGGACTACATGGACGGCAAGCTGATCGACCAGGAATACGATGAATCCGAGATCGCGATGGCGCTGGCTGGCCTGCCGTCGGTTGCCTAGCCCGCATTTCTCACCAGGCGGCCTTGGATTCTGATACGGCATTGGTCTCTTTGAAGAAAATCCGTATCACCAAAATACAGTGTGTATTTCAAGCATGCCTATCACGGTTCAGGCTTGTCTTCGCGTCCGTAAGCTTGCTCTTCACTCAAACCGTAGCTATGGCTACGCTTTTCGCTCCAGAGCGGCGCTTACGAACACGAATCCGGCGCCTGCTCCCGTGATCCTGGTGAGAAATGCGAGATAGTCCTTAGCAAAAGTTGCAACGCCGCCATGGCGCTTGAGGGGCGGCGATAAACTGGGTAGCGACTCACCGGTTGGGTGAGTGTCGCCTACTGCACAAATCTTCGAAAAATCATAGAGTTATGTAGCGGTGAGCGGTCAACTGCGGAATCTAGGATTAATGGCGTTCATTTGCGCACTAATCGGTCTGCTTCCTTTTATGGCCCGCTTGCTCAAGACGCTCAAGGTAATGTTTCCATCTAATGTCGTAATCTGAACCCAGTTCGTAAAGGTAATCCCAGGTATACAATCCGGTATCATGGCGATCGTCGAACACGAGCTTTACCGCGTAATTACCTTGCGGTTCAATCGCGGTGATATTGACGTCTTCTTTGCCGACTTGGAGCACCTCTTGTCCAGGCCCATGACCGGTTACCTCTGCTGATGGTGAGTAAACACGCAGATATTCACACGGCAGCTGGAAACTGCTGCCATCATCATATTCGAGTTCCAACACCTTGCTTTTCTGGTGCAAACTTATATTAGTAGGTCTAGGCATATCGCTATCTTCTTTACCCATTTCGTTGATCATCAGACCTTTTTTGAAAACGAATACGCGACGCTCGCAGCGTCTAGCGACGTTTCCTCATAAAAGATCACCCATTAGAGAATATAACGACTGAGATCCTCGTCTTCGATCAGATCGCCAAGGCTTTGGTCAACATAGGCTTTGTCGATGATCAGACTTTCGCCAGCCTTATCGGGAGCTTCAAAAGACATTTCCTCCAGCAGTCGCTCCATAACCGTGTGCAGCCGTCGAGCACCTATATTCTCAGAACGCTCATTCACATCAAACGCCGCTTCGGCGATACGCTCGACACCCGTATCAGCGAATTTCAGATCAACCCCTTCGGTCTTCATCAATGCAGCATATTGTGTTGTCAGCGAGGCATCGGGCTCGGTAAGAATGCGTTTGAAATCATCCGCATTGAGCGCCTTCAGCTCTACGCGAATCGGCAAACGCCCTTGTAGCTCCGGGATCAGATCGGATGGCTTGGACAAATGAAACGCACCCGACGCAATGAATAGAATATGATCGGTCTTCACCATGCCATATTTGGTCGTAACCGTGCAACCTTCGACCAGCGGCAATAAATCACGCTGTACCCCTTCGCGTGAAACGTCGGCACCACTCGTTTCTGCCCGCTTGGCAACCTTGTCCATTTCGTCAATGAAGACGATACCGTTCTGTTCGGCGTTTTCCAATGCCCTCGCCTTGATCTCGTCCTCTTTGATCAATTTCGCTGCTTCCTCATCGAGCAACAACTTCTGAGCCTGCGCGATCGTCATTTTGCGCGTCTTTTTCTTGTCGCTGGACATATTCTGGAAAATGCCCTGTAACTGGCTGGTCATTTCTTCCATACCCGGCGGCGCCATGATCTCCACACCGACTGGCTTCACGGTCACATCGATTTCGATTTCCTTGGCATCCAGCTCACCCTGGCGCAGTTTGACGCGGAATTTCTGCCGCGTGGAGGTGTCATGATCTGGCTCAGGCTCGCCAAAACTGTTTCGCGGTGGCGGCAATAGGGCATCGAGGACGCGCTCCTCCACGGCTTCCTCGGCTAGATGGCGAACCTTCTCCATTTCGTATTCACGTGTTGTTTTAATTGACATATCGACAAGATCACGAATGATAGAATCCACTTCACGACCGACGTAACCCACTTCTGTGAATTTTGTCGCTTCTACCTTGACGAAAGGTGCTTTCGCCAACTGCGCCAGGCGACGCGCGATTTCGGTCTTCCCGACACCTGTCGGACCTATCATCAGGATATTCTTAGGTGTTATTTCGTTACGTAGCTCTTCATCAATCTGCATCCGGCGCCAACGGTTGCGCAACGCGATCGCCACTGCACGCTTGGCAGCATCTTGACCGATTATGTGTTTATCGAGTTCCTGGACGATTTCGCGTGGGGTCATTTCAGACATGTCTATCGATACTCTTTATAGCTGGCTTTATTGGCTAATTTCTTCAATCGTGATGCTATTATTTGTGTATACACATATATCTGCAGCGATCATGAGGCTTTTTTCGACAATCTCTCTTGCCGATAATTCGGTATTGTCGAACATTGCGCGCGCCGCCGACTGGGCATAGGGACCACCGGATCCGATGGCGATCAGATCATCCAACGCATCGATAACATCACCGGTACCCGAAATCAGTAATGATGCTTCACTATTCGCCACGATCATCATCGCCTCCAAGCGCCGCAACATACGATCGGTGCGCCAATCCTTAGCCAGCTCGACTGCCGCGCGCTTGAGCTGGCCTCCGTGCTTTTCAAGTACGCTTTCGAAACGCTCCATCAAGGTAAAGGCGTCCGCGGTCGCCCCGGCAAAGCCGACAATGACCCGGTCATGATAGACTTTGCGCACTTTAGTAGCATTACCCTTCATGATGGTGTCGCCCAGCGTCACCTGGCCATCGCCGCCCACGACAACGCTGTCACCACGACGCACCGTCAAAATGGTCGTGCCATGAAATTTCTCCACGTAGAACTCCTGCTTGGTTTTTTCGGATGAAAAGACCGTAATTTTACACGGATTAGCCCGCATTTCTCAGCAGGCGACGCTTTCAAACACAATTCCTGCGCCTGCTCCCGTGATCCTGATGAGAAATGCGGGTTAGGCCGATGCCGGCTGTGGGCGTACGAAAGTCCATTGCTTTTCATCAGAAAGCGCTTTGGAGAAGCGATATCCGCCTAGCTTAAATTCCTTGATTTCTTCCGACTTTTCAATACGGTTACGTAGTATGTAGTCGGCCATCATACCGCGTGCACGCTTGGCAAAGATAGCAACCGTACGGGTTTTCCCATCCTTGGTCTCCTTGAAATTGATGCTCAGTAAACGCCCCTTTAGTTTTTTCGGCTTGACGGATTTGAAATATTCATTCGAAGCCAGATTGACCAGCACCGCTTCCCGTTGATTTTCCAGTTGCTTGTTCAAGGTCTCCGTTATGCTATCACCCCAGAATTGATATAAATTGTCACCACGCGTATTCGGCAGACGGGTTTTCATCTCCAGACGATAAGGCTGGATCAGATCCAATGGTCGCAGGCAACCGTACAATCCCGAAAGTATACGCAAATGTTGCTGCGCGTAGTTGAAATCGGCGGGTTTATACTGATTGATTTCAATACCGCTATAAACGTCACCTTTGAATGCGAAAATCGCCTGTTTGGCATTTTTCATCGTAAACGGCATGCTGAAAGACTTGTAGCGATCGACATTGAGTTGAGCGATGTTCTCACTGACATCCATCAACCGCTGTATATCCTTTTTTCGATACTGACGCAGCACCTTGATCAGCTGTTCAGAGTCTTGTAAAGACTCCGGTTTCGTGTGTATTTTACTCAGACTAGGGCTGTCAAAATCCTGTCCTTTGGACGGCGATAGGGTAATCAGCATAACAATCGCTATTTTTCTGGTTGAACACGCATAATGGTGGCGATTATACCTATTTCAATGGCACCTACTGAAACACAGGATAAATAGCCTTTTTCACCGCAAAGGCGAAAAGGATGACGGGTGATTTTTTTAACCGCAGAGACGCGGAGGCGCAGAGGACGTTCTATGTTTTCGTAGGAGCGGCTTTTGTCGCAAACATCACTAATTTCGTGACTAACCCGGATATCGCCTTCTTCTCGTGAGAGTGACGCCACCGAGTTATACGTAACAACAAAAACTCTGCGCCTACGCGCCTCTGCGGTTCAAACACAATCACTTTGCGTTCTTTGCGCCTTTGCAGTGAACTACTTTTTCGACCGAGGATGGGCCTTGTCGTACACATTGGCCAGATGCTGGAAATCCAGGTGGGTGTAGATCTGTGTCGTGCTCAAATTTGCATGCCCGAGCAACTCCTGTACGGCGCGCAAGTCATTGGAAGATTCGAGCAGGTGTGATGCAAACGAGTGACGCAGCATGTGTGGGTACAGCGATACTCCCACACCCTGCTCTGCTGCCCGTTTTTTCAATCGTTGCTGAATGCTGCTGTTACTCAGGCGCTTGCCACTGCGGCTGATGAACAAGGCTTTCTCATCCACGTTGACCTGGCAACCACGATGCGGTAACCACTGCTTCATGGCCGTCTCAGCCTTGTTACCGAACGGGACGCGGCGTTGCTTGCGTCCTTTACCTGTAACCGAAACGGTTTGCTGCTGCCAATCGACATCGCCGACGTCAAGCCCGCTCAATTCAGAAAGGCGTAAACCGCAACCGTAGAGCAGTTCCAACATAGCACGGTCACGACAAGCGAGGGCATCATTTCCTGGAAAAGCAAGCAAGCAGGCGAGCTGGTCGACACTCAATGTTTCCGGCAGACGCTTGGGTGCTTTCGGTGCGGGAACACCCAGTGCTGGGTTGTTATCGGCTCGATCATGCCGGCACAGAAAATTGAACAGGGTGCGGACAGCTGAAAGCTGGCGTTGCAGGCTTGTTCCCGAAAGTCCCTTACGGTGTTGGCTAGCGACGAATGCACGCACATGAAGGTCGTCCATCTTCTTCCAGCTGTGGATATTACGTTCTCGGCTGAATGCGATAAATACACGCAAATCGTGTTGATAGGCAGCCAGTGTGTGCGGCGAATACCTGCGCTCGGATTGCAGATACGCGTAAAAATCAGTGAGATCAGAGTTGAAACACATCAAGGCTGAATGTTGTCATGCTGCAGGTGGATCGCCAGTGTCGCGCTGACCAAATCGCCGATCTGAGTTAAAAACTCGGTACCCATAGCAATACTGAAACGATGCTGGTCGCTACCACCCAATCCCAGCAAACCCAGGCGGGCGCCAGCAACGAGCGGGATGACCGCAGCAGAACCGACCTGCTCGGCATCATTACCAAACAGGAACGCTTTCTGCTCGGGAGTGCAACGACCGCACAGTGGCTTTCGATTGTCGAGCATGGTAGTGAACGACCTCAGCTGTTCTGCGTCGCTACCAATGAACAATTTCGGCTTGTTGTCCAGCCGGCTATCATCGTCGGTGATCAAACGGATCGCCGTAAAATCCGCATCCAGCTCGTTGCCAAGCTCATCCAGCGCGATGCTGATCACGTCTTCTAAATCAGCAGCGCCGAGAAGGTTTATAGCCAGCCGATGACAGCTCTTGGCAAGGCGTTCATTGTCACGCGCAATATCCATCAGTTCGCGCAAACGCGTGTCGCTGGTATTCAACTTGTTGCGCAATACGCTGACCTGCTTTTCGATAAGGGAAACGGCTGTGCCAGACTGATGAGGCACTTCGAGATCCGCCAGTACCGCTGGATTTCTGACCAAAATATCAGGGTATTCGCTCAGCAGCTCCAGCAACTGCTGTTCAGCATCAAGCGATTCTTGTTGTTTTTTTTGTGCTTGTGTACTCACAATGTTATTTTACCTTCGTATACAGTTTGTGCTGGTCCAGTCATAAAAAGATTACCGCCATTGCCAGGCCAGCGAATTGTTAACTTTCCACCTCTTAATCTTACCTCAACGGGACTATCCAGCAAGCTGTTGTTTACGCCGACCGCTACCGCCGCACATGCCCCTGTTCCACAGGCCAGGGTCTCACCTGCACCACGCTCGAATACTCGCAAACGTATATGCGAGCGATCCATGATCTCCATGAAACCAACGTTCACTCGCTCAGGAAAGCATTCGTGCGATTCGATCGCTGGTCCCAGTGTATCCACTGGCGCTTTGTCCACCGAATCGACAAGCAACACCGCGTGTGGATTACCAACCGATACAGCACCTATAGCATACTTTTCACCATTAACCACGAGTTGATAGTATTCACGCTGATCTTGATCGCGATCATTGACTTCAAATGGCAGCGAAGCAGGATCAAATGAAGGAACCCCCATATCAACCGTTACCCGACCATCGTCCTCAAGGTCCAGATAGATCATACCGGCAGCGGTTTCGACGGCTATGTTGGTGCTTCCTGTGAGGCCCTTGTCGTGTACAAAACGGGCAAAGCAACGTGCACCGTTACCACACTGCTGCACTTCACCACCATCGGCATTGAATATGCGATAGCGAAACTCGGCAGCCGCGATTCCAGGTCGTTCAACCAGCAATAGCTGATCACAGCCGGCACCAAAATGCCTGTCAGCGATGAAACGTACCTGTTCGCCGGTCAACGTGACATCTTGGTTAATCGCATCGATGACAACGAAGTCATTGCCGAGTCCGTGCATTTTGGTGAATTCGAGCTGCATGATAGCGGATTTCACCGTAAATATGCCGGAAACTCAATTATTTTCAGTGAAATAACAGTTGATCTCACCGCAAAGGCGCAAAG
>JABDQW010000245.1 GCA_013042055.1 Gammaproteobacteria bacterium
GCGGCACCGGCATCCTCGACGGCTGGTTCCCTCGTGATCAAGCTGAACACGAGACCGAAACTTTGCACAATGCTTTCAACGACTTCGCTACGCTGGTACGACGTTATCCAGACAGCAAATATGCCGGTGACGCGTACCAGCGGATGATCTATCTTCGCAACGAACTCGCCCAGCACGAAATCAGTGTCGCTGAATACTATCTGTCACGAAAAGCCTGGACGGGTGCCGCGAATCGCGCCCGAATCGTGATTGAACGCTACGAGCAATCCACATGGCGCAAACGTGCGCTGGAGATCATGGTCACCGCCTACAGAGAACTGGGACTGGAACAACTCGCCGACGACGCCCAGCGCGTACTCGATCTGAACAAAGATATAGCCGCCAACCTGTACAATTTCGATGCGGAGCTGGAAAAACCACCCGAATCCAGCTGGTACAAGTTCTGGTAGCGTCTGGTGCCAAAACGTTCTCGCGCACAAAACGCGACGGACGCAGTATATTACAAACGCAGAGGACGCAACGATTTCTGGTTGCGGTTCCTGGTGCACCCATCACCTAAGAGTAAGGACCAGACCGTCCTGCCTAACCGGCCTGGCGCGAAATGCGGGCTAGCCTAAAACTACACTAAGAACCTCTGCGTTCTCTGCGCCTCTGCGGTAGAAAAATCCCCGCGTCATTGGCACCATTGGGTAGATACGTTTATTTCCGGCGGTAGCCCGAGGTGATCGGATATCGCCGGTCACGGCCAAAAGCACGCCGTGTTACGCGCACGCCAGGTGCCGATTGTCTGCGCTTGTATTCATTACGTTGCACCAGAGCCAGCACATGTTCGACCGTATCCCGATCAAATCCCGCGTTGACGACGTCATCGATGGGTATGTCCTGTTCGACCGATAGTTCAAGAATGCGATCAAGTATCTCGTACGCAGGTAATGAATCCTGATCGACTTGATTATCCCTGAGTTCAGCGCTGGGTTCTCGGGTCAACACGCGTTCCGGTATCACCCGCCCCAGAGAATTGCGATAATGGCATAAACGGTAAACCATCGTTTTATAAACATCCTTGATGGGCGCAAAGCCACCGCACATATCACCGTATAATGTGGCGTAGCCAACAGCCATCTCGCTTTTATTACCCGTGGTCAAAAGCATACGCCCTGTCTTATTTGAGATCGCCATCAAAATCAAGCCACGGCAGCGCGCCTGGATATTTTCCTCGGTTGTATCTGGCTGTGTACCACTGAATACACCACTGAGTGAGTCCAGAAATGCCTCAAAGGCTGCTTCAATCGCAATAACATCATAGCGAACGCCCAACAGTACAGCTTCGGCTTCGGCGTCTTCGCGACTGATAATGGAGGTGTATCGAGACGGCATCATCACGGCATGGACATTGTCGGCACCCAATGCATCAACGGCTATAGCCAGCGTCAAGGCTGAATCAACACCGCCGGAAAGGCCGATCACAACACTGCTAAAACCGTTTTTTGTGACAAAGTCCCTGACCCCCAACACCAATGCCTGGTAGATGGCCTCCTCCTGCTCGAGTGCTTGTGTAGCGCCGCTGGTGATCGCAACAGGGCCTGTTTCAGTCAGGTCTATCAGTTCAATGGCCGCCTGAAAAGCTGCCGACCGGCGAATCACGGCACCGGTACGATCGACCACCAAGGATTCACCATCAAATACCAGCTCATCCTGACCACCCACCATGTTGACATAGAACATAGGTAAATCGTTTTCCCGGCTGCGTTGTTGCAGCACCTGAACTCTTTCACGGTATTTGCCGCCATGAAAAGGCGAGGCATTGAGCACGATGATAGCGTCTGCACCGGCTTTTTTAGCGTAGGCAACAGGTCCATCTTCCCAGGCGTCTTCACATATCACGAGGCCAAAGCGAACCTCGTTCAAGCTGACAACGCAGGTCTCGTTGCCAGGTGAGAAATAACGTACTTCATCAAAGACTGAGTAGTTTGGCAGTGACTGTTTGTGGTAGTGAGCGATACATTGACCGTCACGCAACCAAATGGCTGAATTATACAGCTTGCCATTAAGCGCAAGTGGAAGACCAATAACGATATCGATCCCGCTCACCGCCAGTTTGATCGTCGTTACCGCCTGCTCTACCTGGGCAATGAATCCCGGACGGTAGAGTAGATCTTCCGGTGGATAGCCGACCAGGGCCAGTTCTGGGAAAACGACCAGGCGAGCCCGGTTTTCCGCTGCTGTGCGGGTACGCTGGATAATCAGCTGTGCGTTTGCGTTGATGTCGCCGACGTGAAAATTATCCTGTACCATTGCTACTCTGACAGATTGACTCATTGAAACTCTCTTTGTTACTTTTCAGACACTGTTATGTTTCGTACCTTGATTATCGTTGCGGCTGCAGTATTGGTATTTCTGATTATAAAGAATCGCCTCAACGGCAAAAACCTCCAGCGTCAAAACACGCAGTCGACAAAAACAGACATCATGGTGAAATGCCAGTGCTGTGACACCTACATTCCCAGAAAAGAGGCTATTATCTCAGGTACCAACAATTTTTGTTGCCCTCAGCATGAAAGGGACTGGGAAAAAGACCATAGCAACAGTGACTGACAAGCCTAACCTGAATCCCGAACTGCATCACAGTAGTTGGAAATACCTGCGCCTGTTCAATTATTATAGAGCCGCGCTGGCACTGCTGTTCCTAACAATGCACCTCAACGGCTGGACCGACCAGTTCATCCGCCCTGGCGACTACGACCACGATCTGTTCTACTGGGCCTCGATTGCGTACATATCGGCCTGCATCGTATTCATGGTGAGTCTTTACCTGCACAAGCCCGGCCTCGATACTCAGGTTGTTATACAGACCGCTGTCGATATCATTGTCGTCATTACCTTGATGCATGCCAGCGGTGGCATCCGTTCGGGTCTGGGTATGCTTCTAATCATCAATATTTCGCTATCGAGCGTATTTTTAACTCGGCGCGTCACTTTATTTCTCGCTGCAGCGACGTCGCTGGCATTGCTGGGTGAGCACATCTATTCGCAACTGGTAATACCCGATTATCGTGAGGCTTATGTCCAGACCGGTATCCTGGGTGTCGTCATTTTCGCATTCACCTTCATCGCTTCGATTGTTGCCCGGCGCATGCGCGCGAGCGAACAGCTGGCCAGTGACCGAAGCCGTGAGCTTAAAAGCGTCGTGCAGATGAACGAGCAAATCATTCGCAGCATGCGTACGGGTATTCTTGTGGTCAGTCCGAACGGCCATATCAAGATGGCCAACAACGCTGCCAAAAGCTTGCTCGGCATCACCCATGTCGATTACGACACAACACTCGGTCAAGCCCAGCACGAATTGTATGATCGATTCCTTGAGTGGCAAAACAGTCTCGTTCCCGTTCAACAAAAACCGATACATCAGAGTCACGGTCTACCCGATCTTCAGCCCGGTTTCAGCCGCATAGAACCCATTGCAGGAATAAAAAGCTCGACGCTGGTATTTCTTGAGGATGCAAGTCGGCTCAATCAACGCTTCCAGCAAGTCAGACTCGCGTCGCTTGGTCGTCTCACTGCCAGCATTGCCCATGAAATTCGCAATCCGCTGGCAGCGATCAATCATGCATCCCAGCTATTGGATGAGGCAATGCAAAACAGTCCGGACAAAAAACTGACCGATATCATCAGCACCCAGGTACAACGACTTAACAGCGTGGTAGAAAACGTTCTACAACTCTCACGCGAGCAGAGCGGTACTTCTGAACCGATTGAACTGCTGCCATGGCTGGAAAAATTCAGGGATGAATACACTGCATCACAAGGGCTGGACAAACCACAAATCAAGCTGCATATCGTGCCGGATGACACCATCATATTGTTCGATTCCAGCCATTTACATCAGGTAATGTGGAACCTGTGCGGCAATGCAGTCAATCATGCCAAGACACCGCTAGACCAAGTCACGATCAACATTGAAGGCGGAATTGATTTGGAAACCCAGCAAGTCTACATCGATATTATAGATAACGGTCCAGGTATCGACCCCGATATCGCAGCGCAAATATTCGACCCGTTTTTTACCACCAGCACTGAAGGAACCGGACTGGGCCTGTTCATCACCAAAGAAGTCATCGAAAGTAACCGTGCCAAAATACGTCATATCGCATTAACGGCTGGCGGTACATGTTTCAGGATCTATTTTATGCAAGCCGTTGAACAACAGCTTAAACAGGTATCGAATCTCTAATCATGCGAGTAACACACAGTACCAGCCACAAGGAAAACTGATCAATGACGGCAAAACATGTATTAATCATTGATGATGAACCGGTCATTTGCGAACTGATCGAAATCACGCTAGCGCGAATGGGTTTGAACTCTCGATCGGCGATGGATCTTGCTGATGCTAAAAAGCTAGTCGACAGCGAACACTTCGATCTGTGTCTGACCGATATGCGCCTTCCCGATGGTGACGGTATCGAAATGGTGAGTTATGTGCAACAGCATCATCCTGAAATACCGATTGCTGTCATAACCGCACATGGCAATATGGAACTCGCCGTCAGGGCCTTAAAAGCGGGTGCCTTTGACTTCGTATCGAAGCCGGTCGATATTCAGATTCTCAGAAACCTGGTGTCATCAGCAATTACCTTACCTGACGAAGACAGCAGTACTGTCAAAGCAGGTAGAACAACGATCACCGGCGTATCGCCAGCAGTCGCCGTGCTGACGAAAAAAATAGCCAAATTGGCGCGTAGTCAGGCCCCTGTTTTCATCCATGGTGAGTCGGGTTCGGGCAAAGAACGTGTCGCCAGAATGATTCACGAACAGGGCTCACGCTGTCATGCACCGTTCATCCCTGTCAACTGTGGTGCGATACCGGCCGAACTGATGGAAAGCGAGTTTTTCGGCCATCTCAAGGGTAGCTTCACCGGGGCAAGCGCGGACAAAGAAGGCTTGTTCCAGGCGGCCAATGGGGGTACGTTGTTTCTCGATGAAATCGCTGAATTACCACTGCACATGCAGGTCAAACTGCTGCGCGTCATACAAGAAAAAGCCGTCAAACCAGTGGGTGCGCACCGTGAAATTCCGGTCGATGTCCGCATTCTCAGCGCCAGCCATAAAAATCTTGCCGTGCTGATCAAGGAAGGCCTGTTTCGTGAGGATTTGTATTACCGCATCAATGTTATCGAGCTGACCGTACCATCATTGCGACAACGTTGCGACGACATTCCACTACTGGCGAAACAGATTCTCGAACAACTCGCATATAAAACCGAACGCAGTACAACGCCGCAGCTCGATAACAGTGCGATAAGAGCGTTACAGCAATACAGTTTTCCGGGCAATGTTCGTGAATTGGAGAATATTCTGGAACGTGCTCTCGCACTCGCCGATGGTGATGTATTGTACAGTTCTGATTTCAACTTTAGCACCATCAAGCAAACCCAAGTGACGTCCATTCCGGTTTCTGAGGTTTCAGCCAAGCCGCTGGATCTTGTCAGTCAAGAGAAGAACAGCATTATGCATGCGCTAGAGCAAACCCGCTGGAACAAAACCGCTGCTGCAAAATTGCTCGGTTTGAGTTTGCGCCAGTTACGCTATCGTTTGGATAAATATCAGATCGACTAATCGAGCTCGAATGTTGCATGAAGGATTCGAATTTTAGGTGAGAGAATATTTGTCCGCGAATAACGCCAATAGCGCAAAAAGAATCTGTTTTATGCCTTATTTGCGTGTTTTGCGTTATTTGCGGACATATTCATCAAAATCTGTATCATTCTCCCAAGAACGCTCTGATCATATCGTCCTGTACACGGTCCACTACGTTATGCTGCAGCTCGGCTTTCAATGGCAATGGCTCGTCATTCGCTGCGGCACTGAGCAAGGTGGGCACATCAAGGATATTGGCGATTTTCAACGCCTCTCGATCGTACACCGCAATCACCCTGGCATATCGACAAGACAGCGGAATCAACTGATAGCGCGCCTCGTCACCTTGCCATTTTTGTTCCATTACCACGGTATCTGCGTACTGCGTGTTTTCGTCTCTTAACGCAGCCATATCGAGTTGATACTTGTCCAGCCTGGCAAGTACACGCTGATCCAACGGTGCGATTTTCTTGCCATAGTAATAAACCGCGGAACTTTGCTGTGCGAACGCTTCTTTGGTGAAGTCCAACAATTCATCTATGGTATCAGGACGCTGCAGCAGCGACAGCTTCTGCTTGCCGCTGGGGCCGGCTGCGATCGCGGCCAGATCGATCTCTGACGCATCAGGCTGGGAGATACAGGTAAACTTCCCCTGATAGAAAACCGCTGTCGCCGAGCGCTCGGAATAAACGTTATGGATTCCCCAACTCAGCGCCACCAGTTGTACAAACACAATAACGGACATATCGAATTTCAGGCTTTTCTTACCTGGCTTGAATACTAATAAGGTTAATCCCGGACCTAGAACCACATCGACAAAAAAGATCGTTGCTATAGCCCGCTGGCCACCGTCGAGCATGAAATAAAAATCAGGATACCAGTGAGAGATTATCAGGTAAGACAGCGCAATGAAAATAATGCTGCTGAGGCCAAGGTGAGTCAGGAATGCCTGCTGGCGACTAATCGCTGTCAAAACCATATGTTCTTCAACTCCTCGTTATTACCAATAATCCAAACTGGATAAAACACACCAATGTTTTAAATATAAACAAATTTTGCAAATTCTCCAGTTTCGCCCTGATGTTGTGCGAAGGATTTGGATTTTACCGGCGTCGAGAAGATGAGTTCGTATGCAGGTATGGCGTCGACAGGTCTAACAAGTGACGTACGCTATCTGCAAGCATAGCGTTGCGCATTTTGCGTGACCGCAAACATGCGGCCACATGTTGACTAACAAAATTGTCACATATTAACAATTTTATACCTGAACGGCTGCTGCCCCAGTCTCACGACAATCACTTTAACTAATTGTTTCTATTTGTTTTTTTTCTAATTTTGGCAAATTGGCACAGTCTCTGCTATATGAATAACAGCTTTCAACAATTGCGCGAAGGCACAATTTACAGATTAAACTCTCAGGAGAGAATTATGAAGAAGACCCAAGGTTTTACCCTTATCGAACTGATGATCGTAGTAGCCATTATCGGCATCCTGGCTGCTATTGCTATTCCGTCTTACAACAGCTACATCGACACCTCTAACATGTCGAAAGTAACCAGCAACTTCGATGAAGCTCGTCGCATCGTCAAGAACGAAGCATCCAAGGAAAAATCTCAGGCTGCTCTCGGTCTGGTTCCGACCGGTATCACCGGTGGTGTATTGCCATCTGTTGCTACAGCAGCACAGTGGATTACCCACTTGAACGACACTACTGCAGCTAGAGCTCCTTCAGGTGCTGACGCTTATGCAGCTGCTGCTGATGATACTGCCGGCATCGTCGGTGTTGCAGGTGGTCCGATCGGAACGGCTGCTGTATCTATAGCTCTGCCAGCATACCTGGACCTGACAGCTGACACCGCTACTGTACAGTAAGCTAAGCTGTTAGCATAATCGGTTCGATTATGAAGCATAAGCAGGGGGGACATTGTCCCCCCTGCTTTTTTATGAACCTTTGAATACCAAAAGGATTGCCGTGTAAGGTCGCGACACAATATGTCTATTCATCCGGGTATTCGCTACGTTCAGCAGATTAAAGTCTATTATTGTGAGCATTTTCTGGAAAAACATACATAATCTAGAGTATTAATGCGGAGGATGTCTAGATGAACAGATCCAAACACTCGGGCTATACACTCGTCGAGCTAATGGTAACCGTAGGTATTATCGGCGTACTGGCC
>JABDQW010000253.1 GCA_013042055.1 Gammaproteobacteria bacterium
AAGGCGCTACAGGAGCAGATAAAAAAAGCCAGCGATATCGACAAAACCACGCAGGAGCAGATTCTCGGCATATACAGCCAAGCTCTGGAGCAGCTTGAGCTCGCCGCGGAATGGGCCGCCAAGGCAAGGCTCGACAAGCTCGCCACTGCACATCTGACCATCGCATCGCCGCTTGATCAGGCTCAGGACGTTACAAACCGCGTCCGCCGCTACGCTCTTGCCAAAGAAATCGACGCGTAGGAACAGGAGCTGCTCAGCTATGAAGTGCGCGCGACCTGTTGGAAAAGCGCCTGGAGCTTGCTGAGCGACGTATGGAAGCTAGCCAGAACAAAGTTAAAGCACTCAGTCAGAGTGTCGATGAAAGACGCCGCAAGCTCACTGAGCTCGCTGTCAAGGAGGCCGAGCAAGATCTTCGTACCACAGGATCTCCTGGCTGTCGGGAATTCTCTGGTCTGGTTGGCGAGTCCAGATGGTTGGCAGACAGCAGTACAATCAGTCGAAAGGTCAGTCAAAAGCAGCCCGGTTTTGTGCGTGGTCTTGTTTTTGGCGATTGCATCTCTGCTCGGTCTACAGCCCCGCTTGCGAAAACTGATGTCTGTAATGACTGCGTATACCTCGAGAAAACCAGCAACACTCGCGAGCACGCTCAAAGCGCTAATGCTGACGCTTGTGATGGCTGGAACCGTACCGGTGGTGCTCTGATTCTTGGCCTGGCTGCTGACTGCTTCTTATGAATCATCGGAATTTGCCAAGGCCCTTGCCAATGGTCTGAGATCGGCTGCGATCATCTACCTTACGGTCGAGATCCTGAGGCAGCTCAATATGGAAGCGGGTGTCGGTGCACGGATATTCAAATGGCACAAAAGCGTCAGGCATCAACTGGTGGATATGCTTTCCTGGTTGCGATGGATTGTCATTCCAGCTGCTTTTGTTGCTGGCGTGATGGACTTCCAGACTAATGAAATATTTTGCAACGCATTGGGACGCGTTGCCTTTGTTGTGCCGATGATCGTGCTTTCGGTCGTCGCCTATCGAGTCGCGAGGCCCGGTAGCAGCCTGATGACACGGCTGACCTCGACTGGACGTCATAAATGGCTTCATTCGTTACGACACGTAATAGCGGGAGCTGCTGTCGGTGTGCCGGCAGGATTGGCCATTGCAAGCTTCATGGGCTATCACTATACCGCTTACTATTTGGCGTGGCGATTTATCGAGACTATCTGGATTTTGCTGGCGCTGCTGTTGTTCGATGCATTCAGCCATCACTGGTTGAGGCTTCGGATACGGGCACGAGCGTTGGAACAAGCGGCGTCACATGCAACTGAAGTGACCGCCGCGGGTGCGCTAAAAGTAACGGGTGATGGCACGGAAGTGCCTATTGAAAATGAAGAAATGGACGTGGCGACGATCAACGCACAAACAAGCCGAATTCTGAATACAGTGGTCATTGGCGGTGCCATAGCGGGTGCATGGCTGATTTGGTCCGAGGTGCTCCCGGCGCTGTCAGTGCTCGATGAAATCAAGTTGTGGGCGACTTCGGTGGAAACAGCCGAGACCGTGACCCGTCCTGATGAGACTACAACTGTCAACAGATACACCTTGCAGGTTCCTGTTACACTGACCGATCTCGGCTTCTCGATCATTCTGCTCGTCGTCGCCTTCGTCGCAGCCCGCAATCTGCCTGGACTGTTGGATATCAGTCTACTGGAGCGCCTGCCTTTGGCACCCAGTGTCCGTTACGCAATCACCTCATTGTCAAAGTACACGATTGCCGCGATTGGGATCTTCATGGCATTCAATGCGATAGGGGTCAGCTGGTCGAAGGTGCAATGGCTGGTCGCTGCGATGACGGTCGGATTGGCTTTCGGTCTGCAGGAGATTTTCGCCAACCTGGTATCGGGGATTATTATTCTGTTCGAACGGCCGATACGCGTTGGTGATGTCGTGACCGTCGGTGACGTGAGCGGTACTGTGTCCAGGATTCGCATCAGGGCGACTACGATTACTGATTGGGACCGCAGGGATCTGATTGTACCCAATAAACACTTCATCACCGAGCAGATACTCAACTGGACTCTTTCCGGTGCGATTGTTCGGGTCGTCTTTCCTGTCTCGGTCGGCCGGGAGTCGGAGGTCGGACGTGTCAGAGAGACTTTACGTGCGCAGGCAAGCGAACACCCCATGGTGTTGAAAGATCCCAAGCCCAGCGTCATTTTTAAAGGTTCTGGTCCGGGGGCGCTGCAGTTTGAGCTGCGTGTATTCGTTCGTCGCGAGGACTACTCGGAAGTGCTAGATGCGGTCAACGCTGCGATCGAGGCGGGGCTCAAAAAGGCGAATATCGAGATCGCGGTTGACCGGCGAGAGATATAGGCGCAAACGGCCAGGCGTAACACCGAAAATACCGAATTTGACCCTTGTACGCTAGAAATGGAGAAGAGTTGAGGCGGACGCGCAAAGATTTATCTCTTAACTGAAATGCCCAAGTCGGATACCGCACGCTATGAGTGCGGTATCCGTTCTGATTCCATCGACAAGAAGGGCGCATGCTAATCGTTTATAATGCTGCGCAGAGCCAACAAAGACGAAGACCTTGAAGCGCATGGCCGATACGCGATGAATCCAAATGGATAAGTAGTTATATTGAGTTACCACCGAATGTCGTACGAATCAGCCGCTGAGTGCTGGAAACAGCCCACGTAGCCCGTTAGCCATGATCTCGACAGCGATAGCAGTGAGTATCAGACCGAACAGGCGGTTGAGAATGTTCAGGCCTAACGGGCCGAGGACCCGGCCAATTGGGATCGCCAGGCGAAGCACGATCCATAGCAGCACGCTAACGAACAAGATGATCGCGATTACCCACAGCAAATGGTAGTCATGACCGGGTCTGTGCATCTGGATAATGACTGTGCTGATCGAACCGGGTCCGGCCAGTAGCGGGATAGCGATCGGCACGATCGCTACGTTTTCACGGTTCTCGGCTTCTGCCGTTTCGGCCGATGTGGTTCGCATCTGATCCGGCTGTGCACGCAACATCGTCAGTGCCATCAACAACAGGACGATGCCGCCACCGACACGAAACGACGGCAGGCTGGTGCCCAGCACGGTGAGCATGGTTTCACCGAACATTGCAGACAGACACAGCACGACCGCAACGGTGACTGTGGCAAGGTTGACGGCCCGGTTGCGTTCCGCGGAGCTGTAACTCTGGGTCAGGCTCAAAAAGATTGGAATGGCCGCAAAGGGATCGAGAATCACCAACAATGCCGTAAAGAAACGGGTGTATTCTGGCCAGTGTTCAAGCATTGGTCTCTTTCATCAAATGTCGTTAGCCCGGATGTTGTTTTCGGGATATCCTAACCCCTGTAACAACTTATGATAAGCGATCTGACAGCGCGTGGAGGCTGTATGAGTGAAATATGGTCAGGTGATTGGTTGGTATGGCTGGGCATCGCTTTCTGTCTGAGCCAGTCCGCGATGTTTTCCGGCCTGAACCTTGCTTTGTTGGGGATCAGCAGGCTTAGACTGGAGATCGAGTCGGCCGCGCGTAGTAAAGGCGCGATGCGGATCTTGCAGTTGCGGCAGGATACCAACTTCCTGCTGACAACGATACTCTGGGGCAATGTAAGCATTAATGTATTGCTGACGCTATTGTCCAACTCGGTGTTGGCTGGTCTCAGTGCATTTCTATTTTCGACAGTGTTTATTACTTTTTTTGGTGAAATAGCACCCCAGGCTTATTTTTCCCGAAATGCGCTGCGCATGGGTCTTGTGTTTGCACCGGTATTGCGACTCTATCAGTTATTGCTTTATCCGGTAGCAAAACCGAGCGCTCTGGTTCTGGATTGGCTGCTCGGCAGAGAGGGTATTCAGTATTTCCGTGAACGCGACATCCGTACCCTAATTCAGAAGCATATCGACGCCGATGATAGTGATATTAATCGCCTTGAAGGCATGGGAGCGCTGAACTTTCTCGCGCTCGATGATCTGATGGTTTCTGAGGAAGGTGAAACGGTGGACCCGTTGAGCATTGTCGAGCTGCCGCATCACGAGGGTCAACCCGAGTTTCCCGAGTACCAGGTTATCACCGATGATCCGTTCATCGAAGCTATCAATGCCTCCGGCAAAAAATGGGTCATATTCTGTGATGATGCCGGCGAGCCCTCGCTGGTTTTGAATGCCAATGAATTCCTCCGTACCGTACTTTTCGGGCCCGAGAGTGTCAATGTCCGTCAATTCTGTCATCGCCCCGTGGTTGTGCGCGATACGCATGTGATGCTCGGCACTGTGCTGACGCGGATGATGTCGGGCCACGCAAGAGTCCCGGAGGACGTGATCGATTATGACCTGATTCTGGTCTGGGCCGAGCAGCGGCGGGTCATCACCGGCGCCGATATACTGGAACGACTCCTGCGGGGTGTCACAACGCCGTTGACGTCGGTAACCGCTGTGCGCTGAGTGAGAAATGCGGGCTAGATCAATAGTGGCTGCGGCTGTTCAAAACATGCTGACTCGCTGTTAGATAGCTGGTATATTTGCGGCCATGCGTTCGATATTCGCTGTGTAGAGGCCCCTGGACTTGACGTAAAATGATACGCCCCGATGTGGAATCAAGCCACGGGCCACACCGCATTCTAACCTGCCAAATATACTTCGTATCAGTTAATTATGCTCACGTCAGCACAACAAAGTATTGCCCGTCAGCGTGATGCGCTCGCGATATTTTTACAAGCGCCGCTAACGGAATTTGCGTCCGCCTGTGCCAGGGTGTGGGACGACCTGGATGCTCTAGAAAACGCCCTGCGCAAGGGCGTGGAGGCGCTTCCCTATTGTGATCATCTGACTGCGATGAATCTCGATGGCGTGCAGATATCAGGTGAAGTGAGCGCCCGTGGTGCTGACCACCAGTATATCGGCTCGGATCGATCATTACGGCCCTATATGAAAAGCGTGTTGCCTACGACAGACTATCTGTTGTCGGAGTCGTATATCAGCGAGCGCAGCAAGCGTCCGAGTATTACTGCGGTTCAAATTGTCAAGCGCGATAATGATCCTGTTGGATTCATCAGTGCACATTTTCATCTGCATGACCTGCCGTTGACTGCGGCTCTATACGAGGAGCCGAAAGACTGGCGCCAAATGAAAGGCGATCCTTCGATCCGTGGCGCTCTGTTTTATCAGCAGCGTGTCCACAGTGTGCTGGATCAGGATGTCGATACGGTCATCGCCGTAATTGAAGAACTGATTCTCGATCACGGTATATTCCATTGCGATATCTTTTTTTCGAGCAACCGCGCAACGGTCTGGACTCAGGCGGACCCCTACCGATATCGCATACTGACGATCGATGAATTGATCGATCCGGATGTTTGTTTGACGTTCCCGAAATCACCCTATCCCGACACGGCCGTGATAGCACCGAATAATATTCGTAAGATACTCGAAGCCTTTCGTGACCTTCGGTTCGCCGATGAAAACATCTACTTGCGCATAGGATCACTCAATATCTTCAACGGCATGGTTGGATTGACGTTTTCCTGTGATGGCTCGCACAGCATCTCTGCGGACGAGTTCCTGCTGAAAGGTCTGACGTTCTGGATCGGTCGTGCCGTTTCAGGTACATCGACGGTACCGGGCCTGCCCCAGCAATCCTAACCTGATCCGTAACTCCGACGAAAAAAGCGGATCACTTTGTCAGAACTCAACATGAAGCAACAGGAACACGCTGACCAGCAGAACCAGCAGCAATATCACAGCCACCTGCCATTTTCCCAGGAATCGCTCCGGTAAAGCGATCAGGGCTGGAGTTGCGGGGGGGTGGAGTAAGGCTTCAGCTTCTTTCTTGTGTTCCGCGTGCCCAGCATGGGAAACCATCAGAGGGCTGACCAGTCTTTCGACGGCTAACAGGATGTCGCCGGGAGGCAATGAGGGTATTCGTCTGAATACCGCCCCAGTTTTCACACGGTAGACCGGCCAGGCCAGAGCAGTTGCGAGCAGTATCGGCCATGTCAAGCTCCATAGCGCATGTTTCCATACGATCGACAACGGTACCAGCCACGGGAGCAGTATCAGGATCGTCAGCAGTATCCACCACATGGGTGAGGATGTCTGTTCCGGATACGCTGGCTTTTTGAAACCAAGATAAAGAAAACGCGCCATCAGCAGCGTTGTACCCATCGAGCCGATAGGCAGCAACCATGGTATGAGTGCTGACCAGAAATCGGGCAATGCGTAGATCTCCTGTTTCAAGGATGCTTTGGCAAGTGCTCCGCTGCTAAATGGCATCCCTGCCAGCGCCAGTGCTGGCAGCCAGATACCCGCCCGGTGGCGATGCTGAACGCCCAGGCCATGAAACAAGGCACCTTTGGCCAAGGCATGATGTAAAGCATAAAACAGCAGTGCGGTCTCGATAGCAGGCCAGTGGTCCGGAGCAGCCAGTCCAGCACCAATGCCCAGCATCATAATACCCATCTGGCTGATGCTGGAATAGGCGAGCAAGGGCTTCGCTTCACGTTGAGTCAGACCGACACAGACACCGTAAAGCATAGCCACAACCGCCGCAGTGACAAAGATCGTGGACCAGACCGGTACTTCGACCTCTCCCAGCGGTAAGAAACGAAGCCAGCCGTACAAACCCAGATGGAACAGCGCGCCTGCCATCGGCACTGCTGCAGCCAATGGCACAGCGGCATAGGCTGGAGGCAGCGCCATATGCAACAGCGGCACCCCCGCCTTGATGCCAAACCCGGTGAACAACAGCGCCATCAACAGATGCTCCGGCACGCGGTCCCTTACAAAATCGAGATCGAGGGTGAGGGTATTGTCTGCCATCAGTAATAACGCGGAAAGCAGAATCATCTCACCCAGCATCGCAAACACGAGATAGACTTTTGCCGCATGGGTCGCAGTCTTTGTCTGCCAGTGAGAGATCATGCCGAAGGAGGCCAGACTCATCACGGCATAGGCAAGAAAAAATGTTGGCATGTCTTGAGCGAGCAGTACCATGAAGTTACCCGCCATCGTAGTCAGGAACCAGCAACCGAAGCGCAGCCGACCGGCAGCGGGCAGCGACAGGCTGCCACTCAGCCAGAGCAACGAGGAGAATAAAAGATAGACACGGCTCATGTCGTCGATGCTGATCGACGATCCCAACAGCAGCCAGGGCAGCGAAAGTTCAGGATCTGATGACAGCCACAGGGCGGTAATCAGTGCCGGAACCGGAGCGGTTGGTATCAAGCGAAGCGTTACGTTGCGCATCGGCGGTAGAGCGAGTGCGATAACCAGCAGTAGGGGCCAGAGCGGTACCGACAACAGCAAGGCGTATTCGAGGTACTCAATCATTGTCCGTACTCACGATAGGCAATCAGTCGTGCCCATTCGAGGGCGGAATAGGGCGCTGCGGCAAAAAGTCCGATCATCAGGGCCAGTATTCCGGTCACCAGCGGTGGCAGCAGCAGCATCCAGTGCGTCTCCAGTCGCCCATAATTGCGTTCCTGCGGCCATGGTCCTTCAGGCTTTTGGAACCATGCTTTGTACACGATAGGCAGGAAATAGGCGGCGTTCAGCAGGCCGCTCGTCATCAGCACCCACACTACCCAATCCTGTTCGGCAGCGAGCGCGCCCCGCCCGAGGTACCATTTGGTGATGAAGCCTGCCATCGGTGGTACGCCGATCATGCCCAGCGCGCCCAGCGTGAAGGCCAGCGTGGTCCACGGCATGCGTTGTCCGATCCCGCGCATCTCGCTGATGTGGTGAACTCCGAGCGTCTCGGCATAGTTGCCTGCGCAAAAGAACAATGTGATCTTCATCAATCCCTGGTGAACCAGGTGGACGATGCCACCAATGCTCGCGATTGGCCCGAGTATGGCTGTTCCCAGCGTGATATAGGAGACTTGACTGACCGTCGAGTAGGCGAGGCGTTTTTTCAGTTCGTCCTGGAAAAGGGCGCGCACGGAACCGTAGACAATCGTTATGCTAGCGACCACAGCGAGTGGAAACAGCAGATTGAGATCGGCGGTAAACTCGACGCCGTAGACATCGTATACGACGCGGACGATACCGAAGGCGCCTGCCTTGACCACAGCAACCGCGTGCAGCAGAGCGCTCACCGGCGCCGGTGCGATCATCGCCTGGGGTAACCAGCCGTGCAGTGGCACCAGTGCAGCTTTGACCCCGAGGCCACCGATCAACAGGGTGAAAATCAGGATCAGCGTCGTTCGATCCAGATCGGTGCGGCTGGCGAGTATGCCTGTTTGTGTAAAATCCAGCGGTCCGGCGAGAGCGCGCAGCCAGGCAACACCAGCGAGCAGTACCGCGCCGCCGATGATGGTGTATGTCAGGTAGATGCGACCGCCGCGCAGGGCTTCGGGTGTGCCCCGGTGAACAACCAACGGGTAGGTCGAAAGTGTCAGCAGCTCGTAAAAAAACACGAATGTCAGCAGGTTTCCGGCCATCGCGATACCGACCGTAGCGCTGACGCACAGGCTGAAGAAACCGAAGAAGCGGCTGCGGTGAGGTGCATCTTCCAGGTAGCCAACGGCGTAGAGCGTGGTGACGAACCACAGGCCGGTAGACAGGGTTACGAACATGACTGATAGTGCATCGGCATGCAATACCAGCTCCATGCCGGGGGCTAGCGAGAAACGGGTCTCGTATTCGATCTCGTTGAAGACGCCCCAGATCATGATGCCGATCAACAGCAGTTTCAGTCCGGCACCGCCGAGGTTAAGGGCGGTGCGCAACCGGTGTTTACTTTCATCGAGGAAGAAAATCATCAGGCCGGGTATCAGCGAACTGAGCACGATTGCCAGCGGCAGCCAGTAACCGGAACCCATCTACGGCGCCTCCGTGAGTTCGAGCTTGCCGACGCTGGCGCCTATTTCGGCGAGTTGAAGTGGCATGGCAGACAGGATACCCAGCAATAGGGCGCCGACCGCCAGAGCGAGCGCGCTCCATTGCATCAGTGGATGCGGTGTGTGGGCGGGAACTGTCGATGCCTTGTTGCGAAACGCGTGCAGCAACACACGGAACGAATAGGCGGCTGCCATCACCCCGCCGAACAACAACACCGCAGCCCACCACCACTGGCCACTGACAAAGGCCGCATTCAACAGCAGCCACTTTCCGACAAAGCCACCCGAGGGGGGCAGACCCATGATGCTCGCACAGGCGATGCCAACAGCGAACAAGGTCACAGGCATGTGTTGGCCCACGCCGGCCAGATCGGTGACGCGGTCGTGTCCTGACGCGTGCAGGATGTTGCCGGCAGCAAGAAAAAGTCCCGCTTTCGCCAGACCGTGAGATAACGCGAGCCAGACAACACCGTACCAGGCAATGGCGCCCGCGACAGATGAGCCTGCGAACGGAAACCAGAGAAACAGGTAACCGATCTGGGCGACGGTTGAATACGCAACGACCAGTTTCAACCTTGGCGCCATGAACGCCTGCAGCGAACCCCAGATGATCGCGCCGGCGCCGAGAATACCCAGCAACTGTCCGGCGAGGTCTGTGGCGATTGGTGCGAACGGGCCGAGCCAGAGCCGGAACAGCACGTAGAAAGCCGCCTTCACGACCAGGGCTGAGAGCACCGCGCTGACCGGTGCAGGCGCGTTCGCATGGGCGGGTGGCAACCAGAAGTGCAGCGGGAACAGTGCGGCCTTCAATAGCAAGCCGGCCGTCATCAAGGCCATAGCTACCCATGCAGCGGGTTCTGGTTGCAGCAGTGCTGACAGCGCCCTGATGTCGACCGTTCCGTGTAGCGCATACAACAATCCCACGCCGAGCAGGTAGAACATCGAACCGAGCAGGCCGACAAGCAGGTAGCGAGTCGCGGCAGTAACCGCGTGCGCTTCCAGCGAGACCAACGCGACGGCAGCCAGTCCCATCAATTCCAGCGTTACATACAGATTGAATACATCCTCGGTCAGAAACAGTGCATTCAGTGCTGCCCAAAGTGCCAGCCACAGCGGCCACCAGCCATGCGCGATGGAGTTCAGGTCACTCTCTGATCTTCCCGATTTGAAATAGCCAGTCGCGTGCAGGCTCGCGCCCAGGCCGACCACGGCCGTCAGGCACAGAAACAGCGTGGTGAGTCCATCGGCGTACAGACTGATACCCAACGGTGGATCCCAGCCGCCGAGCGACGTCCTCAGGACGCCGTCAGCATTGACAGCGAATGCCAGTGATAGCGCAAGCAGCACAAGCGTAAACGCGACGATGATGCCTGTGATACGCGCATGGCGCGGCCACAGGAAGGCGATCAAGGCCCCGGCCAACGGCAGCAATATCTGCGCCGCAATCAGATTCATGCCCGGTCCTCGGGCAGCTCGGCGGAACCATGCAGGCGCTGCACGCGCACGATCAGCACCAGCGCCAGCGCTGTCGCGCTGACCGAAACGACGAGTCCGGTGAGCACCATGGCCAACGGAACCGGATCAGGCAGTTCACCCGCACGCTTTGCGAGGGCGACAAAAATAAGGAACACACCGGAACTCATCACGTTCACTGACAACACGCGGCGCAGCAGGTGACGGTTGATGACAAGACCGGCGAGGCCGATGCAGAAAAGGGCTACGCCTACCAGTGCGTACCAGAGGGGTTGGCTCACGATTTGTCCTGCCGACGAGGGCGGCCGCCTGCGAAAAGCAAAGTCAGTGTGATGCCGATCGTGATCGTCGAAGCGGCTTCTATCAAAAGTATCAGGCTGCTGGCATGGGCAACCGGGTATTGCAGCATATTCCTGCCCGATAGCACCAGACCGCCAGCAACCAGCGTAAATACTGCCGGACCGGCGACCAGCAAGCTGCGCATGCGAATTCCGTCGCTCAGTGGCAGTTTATCGCTGCCGACTACGAGCAGCATCACACCGGCGCCTGCAAGCAGTGCGCCGGCCTGGAAGGCGCCGCCGGCAGCATGGCCGCCGAGCCAGAGAATGTAACCGCTGATAATGATCATGAACGGCAACAGCACGCGGACAAGAGCTTCCAGCACAGGCCCGGGCTCGGGGTCCACGGGTGACAAGTGCATTCTTTCCAGATACCAGGCACCGAGCAATGCGACCAGCAGTACAAAGATCTCCAGCAGCGTGTCATAGCCGCGAAAGTTCAGAAGTATCGCGGTGACTTCAGCCGTGACTCCACTCTGGGCCATGCTTTCGCGGACGATCAACGACAGGCCGACAGCCTCATCGGGCAGAGTCCACAACGCCCAGCTAAGCCCAATCCCAATGGTCACGACCAGCAGTAAGATCAGCGCACCGGTTACCACGTTGACAGGCTCAGTTTTCTTCATCAGACGGGTCGCGCAAGTTCTCCGCACCGCGCAGCCGGTTAAGTGCGGCCAGCAACAAGGCACCGGTCACGCCGCTGCCGAGAGCGGCCTCCGCCAGGGCAAGGTCCGGTGCCCGCAGGCGTACCCAGGTCAGCGCCATCAGTATGCCAAGCCCGATGAAAGACATAATACTGCCCAGGAGTTCGCCACCCGACACCGCGCGGATGCCGAGCCATAACATGGTCAGCCCGAGCAATCCGTCAAAAAGCCAGTCGTACAGGCTCAAGATTTATGCTCCCTGAGATTCTGGGAATGGCGAGCCGTTCGGGCGATCAGATGTGACACGCTGGCACTTGCGAGCATGACCAGCACCCAGATCAGCAAGAACTTCAAGGCCAGCAGAGCAGAGCCTGCTTGCAGGGCCAGCCCGGCTGCGATCATACCCAGGCCGAGATTATCCGCTTTCGTCAACGCGTGCAGACGTGTGAACAGATCCGGGAAACGCAGCAAAGCGATAGTCCCCATCAGGAAGAACACAACGCCGGCCGCAATAAAGAGCCAACCCAAGATAGCCACTATTGTTTGGGTCTCGGCGAGTCGTTATCGGTACGCATGGTGCCATAGCGAACGTAGGCAATCGCTATTATCGATGCCAGCAGGCCGAGCACGAGAGCGACGTCAGCCAGAACCGGCTGTTGCAAACCGACCGTGAGTAGCAATACGATCGCAACCGTTGTGGTGCCGAGTAGCTGTAATGCGAGCAGCCGCTCTACACGCGCAGTACCGACAAAGACGCGAAGCAGGCCGGCAGTCACCGTGGCCAGCAGGATCAATGCGGTCACCAGGTAAGGGTCACGCATCGGTCACACTCCTATCGATGCCATACAGGGAGGTGACACGCCGCTCGGCATCGTCTATCTCTGCATGCGTGTCCACGGTGATGTCCAGGGTGTGTAACACCAGGACATTTCCCTCGACATCGGCACTGAGTGTGCCCGGCAGCAGACTGACGACATTGACCAGAAAAGTCCTGGCCTGCCCCGGTGGTAACGTCAACGGGTAATCGATGAAACCAGGATCGAGCCTCACGCGCGGTTTTGCCGCGCGCCAGGCCACATCGATACCGCCCTTCAACGAATGCCACAGAAACCACGCGGAGAAAGCGGGGAGCCGTTTCAGACGTATGCTGAAACCGCTGGAGAGGCGGGTGCGCCGATAGGCAACGACAGCAGCTAGGATACAAGGCAGCCCTACCAGCCATGAAGACAGATTGGCTTCGGTGAGAAAAAACCATAAGATGGCCAGGATCACAAACGAAATCCAAGATCCGCTCCCTGCGGGGTTGTTTTTCTTAAACGTGTGCATCACACAGATTCCGAGTTGAATCGACAATTTACCGGGTGGTATTTTGCTCGCTTTCGACCGCGGATTCCAGTCTCAATACTGTTACCAAAATCAGTGAATAAAGGTATCATCAGGCACGCACACGAAAGAACCGAAAGTGAGGCACAGCTTTATGTCGATTAGAACTGGCGATTTACGTCACGGATTCATCGACCTGTTTAACAAAGTCATCGAAGTCGTCTTCGGTGTGATTCTGCTCTTCCTGATCGTTGGGATGCTGATCGGTACAGCGAAACTGTTTCTGAATATCAAGGACATGGTGACAGTCGGTCACGTTACCGGCAGTTACTTCAATACGATTTCCGATGTGCTTTCATTATTTATTCTGGTCGAACTCTCGCGTTCACTGGTGTACTACTTTGACAACCGGCGTTTTCGCATCACATTCATCGTCGATGCGGGCATCGTGTTTGTGCTACGCGAAATAATGATCAAGCTTTATCAGGATAAATTGACTGTGGATCACGTGTATGCATTGAGTGCACTGCTGTTGGTGCTTGGTTTACTACGCTTTGGATCTTCTCTGATTTTTGAGCGGGAAAGGGTGTCGCCCGAACCCGAATCCGGTAGCGGCAAGCTAGGAATACGCAACGATTAACCCGCATTTCTCACCAGGCTGCTAGCACGGATGTTGCACGAAGGATTCGGAATTTATGTGCAAGCTGGTTAAACAGCTTGCACATAAAACCGAATAGGACAAACTGTAACCGAGCAATATCCCATCAATTCGAGCATAGCAAATTGAAATATCGACTAATCCATAACACTACATGTCCGCCTTCGTGCAACATCCGGGTTAGTGGTTTACTCTGGGCTATCTTGGTCGGAGTTTTACTGACGGCTACGTTGCCATCTGCTGCAGAAAGTCCGGCTCCGGATATCAACGAGCAGACAACCGACAAGATGCTGGAGCAAGATGACTCCGTTGACAAGCTCGCCAGTATACTCGAGTCAGTCAAGACGAAGATGGATACTGTTCGTGGTCTCAAGGACAAGCTGAAAAAGCTAACTGATCCCGCTGAAAAATCAGAAACAGAACACAAGATCGAGCGAATAAACAAAGAGATCTTGGGTCTCCAGAGCTCCTTTGAACAAATCGTGCTGGGTGGCATCGACCTGGCGGTCTTTCTTGACCGTGCCGAAGTCAAATTAGACTGGAAAGACGAGCTCGAGTTGATCAGCAGACCGATCGTCTCGACCTTGAAAGAGATCACCGCGAAACCGCGCCAGATTGAGGCACTGCGCAGGGAAATTGCGTGGCAACAGGATCAGTTGAGGGAGATCGACAGAGCGCTGGCATCGCTGCAGACTTTCAGGCAGCAGGCGACGCCACCAGTAGTCGACGAGTCGCTGGCTCAGCTCATCGCCGAATGGGAGGAACGCAAGGCAGACACGAGGCGCGCGATGGAGATTGCGCATATCAAGCTCGATAACCTGAACCGGGAAACCACCGCGTGGCAAACCCAGGTGTGGGAGGCGGCTACCGAGTTTCTGCTCGGGAGAGGATTTACGTTATTGCTGGCCATCGGTGTCGGTTTGGTGCTGTGGTTTATTTTGAAGAGCTTGCTGAAGCTGTTTTGGCGCTGGCTGTATCGAGTACAGCACGATGTCAAAGTCGTGCGTGCGCCGCTAGTGCTCTACTCCTATCGCCTGTTTACAGCAGTCATCATCGTGCTAGCGGTGCTGATGGTATTTTATGCACGTGGCGATGTGTTGCTGATAACGCTAGCTATCGTCGCATTGGTGGGTGTCGCCCTCAGTCTCAGGCAGACGCTGCCGCGCTACGCAGCGGAAGTCCGTTTGTTGCTGGGTATCGGTCCTGTTCGTGAGGACGAGCGCATCGTCTACGAGGGGATTCCCTACAAAGTGGTTTCACTCAGCGTCTTTTCGATTCTGCGAAATCCTGTGCTCGAAGGCGTGATACGCTTACCGCTGCATGCGATGAATGCATTCACCTCGCGGCAAACGGCTGATGAACCCTGGTTTCCGTGCCAGCCCGGTGATTACATTCTTTTCGGCGATGGCAGCTACGGCAAGGTCGTACGGCAAACCGTCGAAGTCGTCGAAGTGTTGATTCGAGATGCCGTCTCGCGGTTTGCAACCAAGGGCTTTCTGGATCAGAGTATGCGTAACCTGTCTCAGGAGGGATTCGGCGTTGCCTGTACCTTCGGAATCGACTACCAGCATCAGGCCATTTGTCTCGACGATGTCCCCGGGCTATTTCGCGATGCAATCATTGCCCGTTTCGAACGGGCGGGCCTCAGCGACCATATTCGGGATCTTTTGGTCGAATTCAAGGAGGCGGGTTCCAGTTCATTGGATTACCAAATCTATACGATTCTGAATGGGCCTGCAGCGAAGGCGTACTTCAAATCGCAGCGTCTGATACAGCAGGCCTGCGTTGAAACCTGCAACCAGCAAGGCTGGATCATTCCGTTTACACAAGTCACAATACATAGCGCTAATGAGGCAAGTGCAACGAACTCGTGATTACATCTAGTAAAAGCAGTTTAGTTATCGAATACATGTGACTAACGCCGAGGAAGCAAAGTCTATTACTGTTAGATCAAGGATTACACCAACCAACCACCCATGAAACACTTTTAAGCCCTTATGTCAGATATGTCTCAAACAATCGATCTTGATACGCTAACGAAACAAACGGTGGATTCTGCGCAGTATCTCGAGAGTGTATTGAAGGATCCCACCTTCTGGCCGCAGTTTGTCACTATTCTGGTTGTATTCGGCATCGCACGCTGGGCGGTGGCGCCGCTGATTCATCGTTTCCTCAACCTGATGATGAAATACACCCAGCGGGTGCCGAAGTTCAAGCGCTTGTGGAACGTGCTCAGGGATATCAGCATCCCACTCTCGTGGTTGGTATTGCAGTGGATCGCCCTGAAGATTGCTCCCTCTCTGGAGTTGCGTACCGGTGCCCTGGTGACGATGGTGAGTCTACTGACCGCCTGGGTATTGATCCGACTCGCGTCAACATTGGTGGAGCATGCCACCATAGCGCGCATTATCGCGGTATCCGCCTGGACGGTTGCTGCGCTGAATATCTTCGGCTTGCTCGATGAGACGATGACCTTGCTGGACAGCTGGTCAGTCAATATCGGACAGATCCGGTTGTCACCGTTGACTGCGATCAAGATCGCCGTTTCGCTGTGGTTCGCGCTTTGGCTTGCCACCGCCTTGTCGACGCTGTTGGAAAAACGCCTGGAACGCTCGGCTAGCACGAATGCGTCGACCCGGGTCTTGATATCGAAACTGACCCGCATCAGCCTGGTGCTGCTCGCGATACTGATCGCCTTATCCAGTGTCGGTATCGATTTGACCGCGCTGGCGATCTTCAGTGGTGCGTTGGGTGTCGGCCTGGGTTTTGGTCTACAAAAAATATTTTCCAACCTAGTCAGCGGTGTGATCTTGTTGATGGAGAAGTCGATCAAACCTGGCGATGTTATTTCGCTGGGTACCACGTTCGGCTGGATCAACTACCACGGCTTGCGTTATACCTCGGTCATCACCCGCGATGGCATCGAGCATCTGATACCCAATGAGGAGCTGATTACACAACGGGTGGAAAACTGGTCGTTCAGCAATGACTTTGTGCGCCTGAAAGCCCCTATTGGTATATCCTACGATTCCGATGTCCGCCTGGCGATACAACTGTGCACTGAAGCGGCTGAAATGAATCCCCGTGTGCTGCTGGATCCGGCGCCGCGGGCACAGCTGATGGGTTTCGGTGACAGTTCGGTCAACCTCGAATTACGCCTGTGGATCGATGATCCGCAACAGGGGCGCGCCAATGTGCTGAGTGAAGTGTTGCTGAGCGTGTGGGACAAGTTCCACGAGCACGGCATCACCATTCCGTTTCCGCAAAGAGACTTGCACGTGAAAAGCGTTCTGGGTGAAACTGAAATAGCAGCGCTGAGTACCGCCAATATGCAACAGAAAGACTCAATCTTGACTAGCGGAGATCAAAATGCAGAAGTGGATGCTGATTCAAAACGACCTGACTGAAGTCGGCGATGCCGTACTGTTTGATCGATGGAAAGGGCTGGACGGCGGCTTGTTGTGGGTGGATATCGAGGGACCGGCCGATGATGCCGATCATGCTGTGCTGGTCGAGAACATGGCCTTGCCGGAAGCAGAAGTGCGCGATGCGCTGCGTGACCGTCACCCGCCGGTATTCGTCGGCGAGCAGGATCTATTGTTCTTGCTGCTCAAACCGCTCGACAGCGAGTCGCACGACCTGGATTTCGAGACGCAACAGATGGCGATTTTTTGTGGAGACGGTTTCGTCATCACACGTCACAGCAAAACATCCGAATATCTTGAAACGCTGTGGTCGAAAGTCGGCAGTGGTGAGCGCCACATTAACGCGCCTTACGACATCGTTGCCTTACTGGCACGCCGGATGGTGCAGCGGTACGGTAAGATTTTGCTCAACCTTGAAGCGCGTCTCGATGTCCTCGAGGATGAAATGATGCAGGACTTCGATGAAGCGCATATGCATGAGCTTGTCGGTTACAATACCGCGTTGCGAAAGATGCGCCGTATTCTCAAGTACCATGTGTCCGTTACGGAACAGTTGAGCCGCTATGCACGCCAATGGAAACTGGAAGACTGGATCGATGACTACGAGGATATTGCGTCGCAGGCAGAACGTTTCAGCAGCCTTGCCGAGCTTTACCAAAATGTGATCAACGATCTGATCGAAGGCTATATCAGTCTGAATGCTCATAATCTGAACCAGGTGATGCGAATACTGACTGTCGTTACCGTGGTGTTCCTGCCGCTTAGTCTGCTCGTTGGCGTCTATGGCATGAATTTCGAAAACATGCCCGAACTTAAATCGCAACACGGTTATTTCATCCTGGTCACTGTGATGATCGGTATTGCCAGCGGTTTGGCATTCATATTCCGCCGGATGAAATGGCTATAGCGAGTGCCCACACTGCTGTCAAAGTCGGTCAGCATTAGGATCAGAAAATAGCGTGGATTCATCGTGCTATTTGAAACCGGAATGACCTACCCGGATTCACCGTGGTCGTGTTGACTAACGAGACAAACGTTGTGACTTATACGTTGTGACCGATATCACTTTATCAAGCGAACAGATACCAGGTCATACAACAAACGACCTTACCTGTATTTGCTCACGGTATCAGCGCTTTGCCACACGCTGGCAACGACGCGTGGCAAAAAAATGTATTGGTAGAACAGATTCCAAGAGTAAATAAAGATCGTTGCTGCATGACATTTGAAATCGCGAATATCACCGCCTCGATTCCACTTCTGATAGCCTGGGGCATACTGGTCGGACTGGTTTTTTCCAGCGTCGGCGCCGCCGGCGGTATCCTCGCATCGGTGGGGCTGATCAGTGTATTCGGCCTGCAGGATCCAAATCAGGTCAAACCCATGGCGCAGGCGCTGACACTGGTTACACCGCTAATTGCTGTGCCGTTATATATGCGCCAGTGCCGGGTCGTTTATGCACTCGCCGGGCTGCTCGGTGTAGGGGGTGTCGTCGGCGCCCTTATCGGGAGCAGCCTGTCTTCGGTGTGGCTGGCGGACATGCGTCTGTTCAAGCCGGTGTTTGCCTTGCTGGTGTTATTTATCGCCGCGCAGATCGCCTGGCGTCTGCTGCGCAGCTCGGTTGCTGACGACGAAGTATCCAGCACGTTGCGTGCTGCCGATACCTTCATGCAGCACGTGAAAAGCGGCGGTGAAGCCTGTGAAATCGGCGTCACCCATCAGCACCTGTCCTGGTCGCGCGTGGTCGTCGAATTCGGCAAAGAAGTGTTTGTCTTTCACCCGATGTTGCCATTCTTTACCGGTATGGGTATCGCGCTGCTGTCGTCCGCACTAGGCGTCGGTGGTGGCTTCCTGCTGGTGCCCTACATGAGTATTATACTGCGGTTGCCGATGTACGTGATTGCAGGCACATCGGCGCTGGCCATAACGGTGCACTCGATCACATCGATCGCCAACTATGTCCGCCTCGGCGTGCAACTGGACTATATGTTGCTGGGCCTGCTGATCGTCGGTGTCGCTATCGGCTCGGTCATCGGGTCGGTGATTAGCCGTCGTATACCCGAAAGAGGTCTGCGCGCTTTCCTGAGTGTCGTGCTGTTTCTGATCGGGCTACGCTACATAGGTCTGTTGTGAGGAATCACGGCAATAACGGCTATATCGATGGCGCCGTGGACTGTTTGCTGCCGCGCTGTCTGTTATCGGCCCGGTCGGACTGATCGATCTACAACGGTTCCTGTGGCTGCTTCGGCTGACCGGGATCTGTTTTTCTGTCACGCATTTTTCTGGCGGGTTCGCGCAGCCAGTGAAATGCCGCTACGTCACTCAGGTTCGGACCGCGATAGAGACCAATCATAAGGATGGCAGCTAGCGTGGCGGCGTGCACTTCAGGATAAGAAACCAGGAACGAACCCCAGTGCGCTTGCAGCAGAATATAAATAGAAACCATGGCTGCAATCACGGTCCAGAAAAGACGTACTATTGCCGACTGCACGCCTCTTTCATCGTAAATCGTGTAGATGCGGTCAATCAGCATTGTCAGGATCACCAGAGGTAGCAGTGTCACCGTGCTATCGACAGTGGGGTCGAAATAGCTGATACCCGACACCACAAGCGACATACTCATCGCGACAAGGATGAACACGATGGCGAGGCGTGGTGTGCGCTGCAGGTTCAGTCCGGGCATCGCCGAGCGTATCGCGACACCAATGACTGTGACCAACGTCAGCACGATGACGGCCGTGGCCCAGTCGACGTGGGTGACAGCCAGAGCCAGCAGTGTCGGTGTAAAGGTACCGTAGGTACGGATACCGGCAAACTGGCGTATCAGTTCGGTTGCCAGTACGCCGAGTGGCAGCAACAATAGAATAGATAGCATTTCGCGACTGGGTAGTGTCAGCCGGGTCAGATCCAGAATGTCAGTGGGTTTTCGTGTGTCACTTGCTAACAGGCCTTCGTAGGTTGGCAAAGCGTTTACCATCCACGCGGAGCTGGATATGACCGCGTTATCCGTTTTGATCAAGCGGTCACCGCCCTTTCGCATCGGGATGTAGAATATCGGTAACTCGTTCAGGTAGCCGTTGACTGGGTCGAGCGACAACCAGCGGTCGCCGTCATACACTTCAGCCCAGTAGCGCGACGTTTGCAAAGATGTTTGCAGATCGACACCGGTTACAAGGCGCGCAGGCAGATGTGCTGTTCGCAGCAATGCCAGCAGCGTACGTATCGAACCGAATTCGGTCGCGCGTTTGCTGTTCAACGCCGATTCCGAACCGCTGTCGCCATCGGGATGGATGCGAATATGATTACTGACATAGTTGAACAGCAACTCGACCAGCCGCTCCGGTTCAGGAGCGTTCTGAGCGTGCTGATCAACAACTGCACGGGCTGCGTTGGTATTGACCTCGACGCCATCTGTGGAAGACAGCCAGGCGGCGCGATTCTGTTCTGAAATTTTGGGAATTATCGACTCCGACAGCGGCAGGTGTGATACATACACATGGAATGTTGCCTTGATTGTGTATTGCCCGGCCTTTGGTGCAGTCAGCACAATATCGCGGTTTTTGTTGTCTGTCTTTATCCTGCGCAGGCGTAGCCCGGGGTGAGACAGGGTCTGCGAATACAAGCGTGCATGACGAGTGTCCCATGGTGGTGGTATGGAAATGGCCGCGTCCTTCTCGCTCGCATCAATGATGTGCCAGGCACTGATCGACCAGGCGCTGTCACCGGTAGGCAATGCATCGTCGCTTCGTAGTATTGTGCGCAGTGTCGTTGCTGCGAGGGCGAGCGCAAGCAATAAAGCGATTGACAGGTATATAACCCAGGTATTGCCAGTCGTATTGCTGGTCGTTTGTTTCATCGCCTAATTAACCGGATTTAGATTTCTATTAGAACTATACTCCTAACCAAGTCGTTCAATCGATATTCTTCTGTAGCTTGATCCACCGTGTTGTTACACCCGCTACACTGGATATGCATGTCCAGCGGGGATTCGGTCACCACTGATACCGCTCAGTCTGCATGATTTAGCACTGGCGTTTGCTGCTTGACCTGTACGACGAGTTGTTGTAGCACCCTATGTCGGTTTGCTAAATAACCTGAATATGAGATCTGTTGATCGACCGTTGATTGGCTGGAGGGAATGGGTGTCATTGCCCAGGCTTGGTATTTCGCACCTGAAGGCAAAGATCGATACAGGGGCCAGAACGTCCTGTCTGCACGCTTTCAAGCTGCAGCAATATCATATCGACGGCCAGCTAATGGTCTGTTTTGGTATACACCCCTTGCAGGGTAATCTGGAAGAAGAAGTCTACAGCGAGGCCCCTGTCTATGATCAGCGTCCTGTCACCGACTCGGGTGGGCACACCGAGGATCGCCTTGTCATCATGACTGACATACACATTGGCGATCAACAATGGCCTATAGAGATGACCCTGACCAACCGTGATACAATGAAGTTCAGGATGTTGCTGGGCAGAAGCGGCTTGCAGGATCGTTTCCTGGTGGCACCCGATGGATCGTATCTGATCGGAAATCGGCCACCGTCACATCAACAGAAGCCAAAAAAGGTACAAAAATGAAGATAGCGATCTTATCCAGAAACAAGACCTTGTATTCCACAAGGCGTCTCGTCTAAGCGGCTGAGCAAAGAGGCCACGAAGTTCAGGTCATCGATGTATTGCGATGTTACATGAACATCACCTCCATGCGCCCATCGGTCCCTAATTGGTAACGACCAGTGCGTCAATCAATACCAAAATATGCCTGTGGGATTATTGATCGATTAGCCCATAAGTCGCCAAGCGCATAAAAGGGCTCTGACCCCTTATCACCGCTTATCACCCCTTATCACCTTACCACTCTCGCGCCTTATCACGCTTATCACGGCGTGGCCAGGTCACTCAGCTGAACAGGTGCGCATCGGTATCGT
>JABDQW010000255.1 GCA_013042055.1 Gammaproteobacteria bacterium
CTCTGGTGCCACGAAAGCGGCCAATGAAAAAGCTTCGAACACCCCTGCTGAATCAAAGGTCCGCGAGATAAAGGGTATCGGGCTTGGAAAATATGCCAAAAAACTGCGGTCAAATAAGCGCTACAATGTACTTGTTCATAAAGCCTGGCGGCAACCGGGGCTGTCACACAAAGACGCTGTCGACATCGCGATCGATAGCCGACCAACGCGAGCCGGCACTGCGTCAGCAGCGAAGACGCTGCAGAGCAACAGCATTCATGGGACGGTAAAGATCGTGCTCGCGAGATATCTCCATATCTATACTGACCTGATCTATCGACAACCTCTGACAACTCAGACGTCGGCGTGGGGCGGCACGTACTCGAAACAATACAAGGAATTCCCGGTCAACTTCCACAGACGTATGCGCAGCAAGGAACTGCATTACATCGACCACCCCCTGGTCGGAATCCTGGTCATGGCGATGCCCGTCGCGGCAAAGGAAAAATCCTAAGTAAATCTTGCGGCGATGTCACCGGAGGGCAAACTAAATAATAGAGACCCTGCTCACACTGAGAAACTCCAACGCTTTGGGGTATGCACAGAAGACCACTGCCCATTCGGCTATCGTATCGGCGTAAGTGAGCGAATACTGCTAGCCAGATAAAGACCAGGCGCATATTAATCGGGACAATCACAGCTTGCTCCAGGCACAGAGAACCTCTATCACTCATATCGTGTCGAGATGAGTAACGAAAATGACTGCCTATTTCCCGAGAATACGTCAGGCCATAATCAACTAATTCGGCTTCCAACCCAATCGTCGCTCAATTCCGGAACGCCTTCCCAGTGCGTCCCCAAATCGAATTGTCGCGCGTCGATCCCTCATTTTTCTGCGTTCCTCAATACGTCGCTCAGGAATGTTATTCTTATTGTCTTTTGACGCCATATGTCCAAATTTTTATCATTTATGGAATAATATCGGAGTAACCAGGATTAGAATGCATAACTCGTGCCAGAAATATTTATTTTCAAATTTTCAACATTATACGCTTAGTCAATATTAATTCACGAGCGCGCAATAAAATAAATGTAAATAAAGTCGACAAAATCTTCACCGATGCCGATATCTTGCGCTTCTCTCAAACCGTAGCCATTGCTTCGCTTATCGCGCCAGAGCGGCGCTTACGAACACCAGCCCGCATGTCTTACCAGGGGACGAGATGATCACGCCGGGATTTGGATTCACAAAGGATTTTGCGAAGGAGTGGAATAACCTTGTGTATTGCCGACTGAGCAAAAAGCTTTGTGAATTCAAAGATCAAGTGAGGGCTCGTCCATCTGGTGAGACATGCGGGCTCCGTCCTGCGCCTGCTCCCGTGATCCTGGTGAGACATGCGGGCTCCGTCCTGCGGATGTGCGGCTCTGGTTTGGTGAGCCTGGCGGGCATCACGCGTTAACACATCGTGGAAATAACGCGACAATGCCCTCCCTCTGCGGGACAGCTGTGAATCAGGCGGTAATATTCAGCTTCTTGATCAGGTCGTACAGCGTTGGCCGGCTGACCCCAAGAAGCTCTGCGGCGGGTGCCACCTTGCCGTCCACATGCGACAATGCGCGCATGATGGCCTGTCGCTCGACTTTTTCTCTGAGCTCACGCAGGTTGAAATTCATGTTTTCAACCGAGGTCTTGTCCAGTTCGAGGTCGGCGGCGGTTAACTGCTTGCCATCGGCCATGATCACTGCGCGCTTGATACGGTTCTGCAGCTCGCGTACATTACCCGGCCAGCCGTAGCTTTCCATCGCCGCCAGCGCCTCCTTGTTGAAGCCGCGCAATTTTCGGCCATGGTCTTCGTTGAACTTTTCAAAAAAGAAACGTGCCAGCACGATGATATCGCCTTCACGTTCTCTCAGCGGTGGGATTTCCAGCGGAATTTCACTGATGCGATAAAACAGGTCCTCTCTGAACTCACCATTTTCGATTCGTTGACGCAGGTTTTGATGGGTGGCACACACTACCCGGGTATTAACTGCGATAGGTTCGTGACCACCGACGCGTTCGATAACACGTTCTTGCAGAAAACGCAGCAACTTAGCCTGTAATGGCAGCGGCAGATCTCCCATTTCATCCAGAAACAGCGTACCGCCATGGGCATGTTCGATCTTGCCCTTGGTCTGTTTGTTGGCACCCGTGAACGCACCTTTTTCGTAACCAAACAGCTCGCTTTCGAGCAAGGTATCCGGGATCGCCGCACAGTTTATGGCAATGAACCGACCGGCCTTGTTTTGCCCCAGATTGTGCAGAGCTCTGGCAGCCAATTCCTTGCCGGTGCCGCTTTCACCGAGCAACAAAACAGTCGCGTCCGAAGGCGCAACTTTCTCGACTGCCTTGCACACCGTTTGCATCTGCGGGCTGCATGCGATCACACCATCAAATGGCTCTTGAATCGTCCCCTGCAGCAGCCGCTGGTTCTCCTGCTCGAGCTCCATCAAGCGATAGGCTCGATTGACGATCAGACCAATAATTTCCGGTTCAAATGGCTTGGTATAGAAGTCATAAGCACCCAAGCCTATCGCCTTGACCGCATTCTCTTTCTCATCCTGACCGGTGACCACAACAACCTTGGTGTTCGGCTCGACCCTGAGTATTTCCTCAAGAGTCGCCAGCCCCTCAGACGGATCATCAGGATGGGGTGGCAGGCCCAGGTCTAGTGTAACGACGGGTGGTTTATGCTTTCTGATCTGCTCGATCGCACTGTCACGATCACTTGCAAGAATCACATCGTAGTTTTCAAAACACCATTTAATCTGACTCTGCAAGCCAAGGTCATCTTCAACTACCAGTAACTTATTGTTCCTAGCCATTTAGATATATTCGTTGTTATCCGTTATGCATGATTTGTAGCACATAACCCGCGCTATGTCGAAAATTTTTACAAAAAAACTGAAAGACAATCAAGCGATCGGCAATTTTATTCTGAAACATGTGCCCTTTCCTGGAGTGCTGTGAACATCGATGCTACCACCAAGCGCAAGAATAATCTGCTTGGTCTCGTAGACACCGATACCCATGCCCTCGCCTTTCGTGCTCTTGAATGGCTTGAACAACTGCGTCTCGATGAATGCCTGGTCCATTCCATGTCCGGTGTCGCTGAATTTCAGTACCACCTGCCCGTCTTCCACTGATTGTGTAATCCTGATGTCGCCATGATCTGGGGTCGCATCCTGAGCATTCTGCACAAGATGGCCAAATGTCGAGAGCAGCCGGACTTTATCCGCCTTGACATAGCACGTGTCGGTCTCGCACGCCAGAACCGGTACGGGCTTAAACTCGGTTTGCTGCCGCATTCTAACCAGTTCTTCGAGCAGCGGGATCAAATCGATCCGGCTGGATTTGGTTGAGCTGGATTTGCTGCTGACAATCTCCAGCATTTTATTCATTTTGTTGACGGTGTTGCCAACAGTACCAATCACATCCTCCATAAATAAGGGATTGTGTTTGTGCTTCTCGGCGTTGGTCATAATCAATGACAGCTGTGCCACCAGATTCTTGATGTCGTGCACGATGTATGTCGAGATCTTGTTGAACTGCTCGAACTGCCTGGCCTCTGCCAGCGCGATTGAGGCTTTCTGTTGTTCCAGATAGGAAGCCACCTGGCGTGCGGCCGTTTTTAATAGGTCGCTGTCCTCCCAGTTGAAATTAAGTCTTCTTATCTCGGAGTGTTCCAGCACAACAAAGCCGATCAGTTTGTTGATATGAATCAATGGCACGATCAGCCACGGTGAGAGTTCGTTGACCCATGTCGGCAGCTCAAGCTTGCCAACGCGGCTGTATACCTCCGGTTCTGTGTTCAACTCATCCACACAAACGACAAATTCGTGGTCCTCGATAAAACGGGCCATGGAACCGCCAGCGGGTTCCCTGACTTTGAGCAAAGGCATTTGCCAGGCATCAACACATTTAAAAAAACCTCTTTCCTGACGCAGCCATAACATCCCTCCTGGACTATCGATGATCTGCGCTATCGATTTGATAGTCTTACGATACAGGTGTTCATCCCCAAAAGAAATCGTACGAATGAAGCGCAACCACTCTTCACGATAATCATATTTATAGGGATAGAAGTGCTTGCTGACGAATACTTTCAGTTTCGCCCGAGTTCTACGCGATGTCAGAACCAGCACAAGAACGATGATGGTGAAAAACAACAAAAAGGCCTGTACAACCGGCCCCCAACTGCCGCCGAATTCTTTGACGTAATAGCCGGCGATACCCATGATCAGCAAATACACAGCACTGGCCAGCAACGTGGTGGTGTGGAATACCACCCGGCGTGAGATGAAGAACTCGGGTGACCAGAGGGGATCTTTCGAAACAGAGACGGCGATTAACGGCACAAGTACGGCCTCGACAAAACCCCGCGTTTGCCATAGCACAGGATCGATACGCTGGTACAGCAACGCATCAGAATACATGTAGAAATTATAGATATACGAACCCATCAGGCCGATACAAAGGTATTTAATCGCCCAACGCTGCTCCGCAGGTACGTTTCGGTAAAGCTGTTCAACCAGTACGATGCCTGTGACTGCAAACAGCAGCATCAGCACAATCATCATTCCGGTCTCGTTTTCTGTCCGCAGACTGATCTGCAGGAGACCATAGAGCATGATCGTCAGAACAGCAACGACGATCAATCCGGTTCGGATCAGACCACGTCGAGTCTGTGCTACCGAAACGCCCTGCGAGTAGGCAGCCGTCAGCATGCTGAGGATGAACAGCAACCAGGTCAGATTTTTGATCACCTCAAAAATCTGCGATCCGGGATAATAGCTGTTCATCAATGACTGGGCAGCAATGGACACAGACCAGACGGCGCTGGCCAAAGCCGAGGCCAGTAGTAACTGCTTGGTGCGGCCCCGATGTTTGTCCGTCAATAGAACAGCAAAAAAGACCAGATAAACAAAGGCGCTAACAGTATGACTGATGCTCTCAATGGCCATTTTATCGGGGCATAT
>JABDQW010000261.1 GCA_013042055.1 Gammaproteobacteria bacterium
GCGCTTGGCCAGCTGGCTGGAATTCGGCGGTAAAAGTGTAAATCCTCGATTGGAGAGCGCGGTTTTTATTGAGAGGCGGGTAAGGGTGGGAAGGAATTCGTGCTCAGAGGTGGGTGAATTACCATGATTGGCTGGGAAATACCGGTCACTATTCTGGCAATAGGGCGTTTGTTTTACTCGTATAGACGCCCCGATGTCAACTTGAGCTTGTACCGTATTGATTGCCGAGCGAGTAATGACCATGGACTAACATCCTCGTATTCGCGTGCTGGTTAACGCATTAAGATTTGTCCGTTCGGGGTTACCACAACCTATACTCAGGGGCTTATCACTAAAGTAGCACACGTGGGCTTCCCAATCTCTGTCTTAATCCTCGGTATCAATCCGTTGACTCAAGCAGACAATAACCTCCTATCCGTTTTTGATTGACGATGTTCTACTGCCCTATTCGGCAGCCAAGTTCAACGATTCCCAAACAAAGCCGATCATTTCCCGCGCGCAAGCGACCTTGACTTTGTTGGGATGTTTGCCGGCAAGCAGCAGCCGGTTGCCCTTGGAACTCATGCGACGTAAACAGCGATCTGCAATGGCAATAAATTCAGGGGCCGAGTGTGCCCGCCTGGCTTTGAGATCTTTGCTGATGCGGGTCGTGCGGTAGCCACGCTGATTCGCCTCGACAAATGCCGTGCGCAAATAGTGATTACCATGCTTGGTGATGCCAAAACGCTGATGTTTGCCGCCAGAAGAATATTCCCGGATATCCATGCCGATCCAGGACGCCAGCTGTCGCGGATGGCTAAAGCGTTTGACATCGCCGATTTCGGTAATCATGGTCAAAGCAAAGATATTCTTGATGCCTTTGTAACAGGTCAAGGCCTGCACCGGTTTCTCGTAGCGCGGTGTTTTGGCAAGCGCCTCAATCTGTTGCTCGTACTCGGTAAGAATGCCATCCAATCCTTTCAATTGCCGCAGCAGCAATTCCAGGTTCACCTTGAGACTGCCCGAGGTGGTCTCGATCGTGCGCGCCAACCAGGCGTAGTGATGTTTCGTCCAATGGGTTTTGTATTGGGTCTGCATCCGGTAGTGCAAACCATTGCGGCGCAGCAGCGCCTGCAGGTGCTTGCGCAGAGCCGTTTGCTGCTGCAATAGTTGCTGGCGCGAACGCATCAGATCGCGATCTCGCTCCAGTTCCGCTTCGGGTATGCTGACACAGGTCAGCAAGCCATTGGCGTAGAATTGCACCAGCTGCGTCGCATCAATGCGATCGGTCTTGATCTGTTTGCTGCGGGGCGAGGGAATGCTCGTCGGGGCAACGACATCACAGTGATAGCCTTTTGCCGCTAAATCCCTTTGCAAGGTATAGCCGATATAGGATGCTTCATAACACAGCTTGAGTATGCGTCCCGGAAAATACTGGCTGACCTTGTCAAGCTGGCCAAGCAGCCCTTTCAGTGTCGGCCGACATTTGAACTCGATGACTTCACCGGTGTTTTTGTCCAGCGCCGATCCGTGGTACTGGGTATCATCGACATCAAGACCTACATGGATTATATTCGTGTTCATAGACGCTTCTCCGTTAATCGTTTGTGCTCGTTTCATAGTAGCACTTTGAGGTATCCATCTACGATGGTAGCCCTCGGTTTAGATTAGGGTGGGGCGTCTATATCTTCTATACGCAAAGGTGTTGTTGGCCGGTGTGCGTCTGCCACCCAATTACGGTCCGGTCTACAACGAGAAGTTTGCTGCCTTGTTCGAAGGTTTATCCAAACGATTTCAGATACCGCTAGTGCCGCGCATGCTGGATCAGGTGGCGGACTATCGCGAGTTGCTGCAAGCGGATGGCATTCACCCCACGGCGGAAGCGCAGCCGAAGATCATGAAGAATATTTGGGGTGGGCTCGAGCCGATGTTGAGCAAGCCTTAGACTGTTGGCCTTGTTCGCGGCTGAAGCCGCTGCGTTTATCTCGCGGTGATTAAAGACCAGCTACCACATGATCACATAAAGCCAGTCATTCTATGCCCTAACCCGCATTTCTCACCAGGATCACGGAAGCAGGCGCAGGATTCGTGTTCGTAGGCGCCGCTCTGGAGCGAAAAGCGTAGCCATAGCTACGGTTTAAGTGAAGAGCAAGCTTACCGACATGAAGACTAGCCTGAACCGTGATAGGCACGCTTGAAAAACACCCTGTATTTTTAATCTCCTAGAAATTCTTTACGGAACCAATGTCTTATCAGTATCGTACGCCGCCTGGCGAGAAATGCGGGCTAAGACACTGGATCACGGCTAACAACATGCCGGGATGACGAATAAGTGGAGCAGCACGGGATGACGATTAATTTGAGTAGCCCGGGTTGATGATTAACCGGAGCGGCACGAGACGATCACGAGGGATCATCCAACCGGGTTTTTGTCTCTTCCATGAGACTCATACCTTCGGGGCGTGTCCCTAAAATCCAACATATTCATGCAACATCCGAATTAGTCATCGTGATCATCGTGATGTTTGCGGTGACGTTTGTGTTCGTCTTCATCGGATTCTTCGACGTCGATTTCGAATATCGATGTGGTGCCGCTGACTTCGTTGCCGACCACTAACAAGGGCTCGCCGGTCGGGCTATCGCCGGCCGCGATGAATGCCAGACCCTCAGGCCCCAGATCGCCGACCTCGGGATTTGTGCTTTCGTCAAGTAATTGCACGTCAACGGTAAAATTCCTGTTATTGATGTAGCTCAGATAACGGACCTTGTACGGATTGGTGATGTCGTAGGCCATGATGCCGCCGATACGTTCGAGCCCGACAAAGGCGATCGTGCGCTTGCCGATTCGGCCCAGCGCGACACCCTCGGGCTCGGGCCCCTTGTCATCGGAACGGTTATCGAAACTGTTGTTCTCATCGTTGGTGCTGTTGAAATCTGCAGGCAACAGCGCGGCGGTGATGACTTCGAAATCGGATCCGGAGTCGTAGACGCGTTTACCTTTCGCGCTCCAGATCGAGAACGATCGGGCGCCGTAGCTGTAAATGACATCGTAATCGCCGTCACCGTCGGTATCACCATTGACCGTCGTGGTCTTCAGGCGACCGAGATTTTCGTCCAGTTGCAGCTCAGCCGCGTTAGGGAAAGCAGTAGGATCGAGCACGAGGTCTTTGACACGCGCTTCTTCGCTGAATCCGCCGTAATCCCGGCTGTCCCCTTCGTTCGCCGTCACGATATAGGTTTTGTCATCGAAGCGGTAGCTGCTGATCGCATCCGGCATATAGAAACCCTGGTTGGGCCAGTTGGCGATGTTTATCATACCGTCCTTGTTGCTGGCATCGAATGCGTTACCCGGCAGGCTGTGATTTTTCGTGCCTAACGGTTTCAGCCCGACAACCTTGCTCTTGCGGATATCGACAACGGCGATGGCGTTGTTTTCCTGCAACGCGACCCAGGCCAAGCGTGAATTGCCGGATACCGTGATGTATTCAGGTTCAAAGTCCTGCGACGCACTCGCGCCTGGACCGAAGATGCGAATCCCTTTGGCTCTTAGCTCGTCTTCCTTGCCATCGTATTTGTTGAAATCTGCTGTCTTGAAGGTTGCGTTGGCGACGCCGTGGCGAACATCGATGATGCTGACCGAACCCTCGGGATCGATCGTATAATCATCACTGGGTTCCCCTTCGTTCGCGACCAGTACGTAATCGCCGTTCGGGGTAAACGTGACCATATCGGGCAACGCACCAACGGTCACATCATTGAGGTAGCCGAAGCCATTGCCGTTGGCATTGTAAAACGCCACCTTACCCGGATCCTGTTTGTTATCGGCTTCAACCGCAACCGCAACGATGCCGTCGTGTATCGCGACACTGTTCACACCCCCACCCAGAGCCGAAACATCGATTTCATCGATCTTGGTGGGCATTTCCGGATCATTGATATCGAGCACATCGACTTTTGCGGCAGAAGCGTTCATGACGAAGATGCGTTGATTTTCGGCATCATGCGCGACAATTTCTGCTGCACCCTCGTCAAATATACCTGTCCGGTATTGACCGATGAGTTCCATCGACAGTGAAAATCTTTCAGAGGATCCAGCCTGAGCATTCACACATAAAGCCAGCCCGGTCGCGATGGCAAGAAGGTGCTTTTTCATAATGTACTCCCGTAAGGACACGTTTGTTGGTGATGGGCCGTACGATGCTATACGGGGATTGTTACAACTATGTTACAAAGCTATCTGGATATACCATTCCGCGTCATTACCGCATACTGCGAGATAAAATAGATTTGCCTAGCCCGCATTTCTCACCAGGATCACGGGTGTGCTCCGCAAAAATTCACGCAGCCTTAGGTACCAAGCTATATTCACTGTCATGTTCGGCCGTGCTTCGCAAAATCTCTTGTGACAAATCCGTCTGGAATGGATTTGGACCGCACAGCGACCCTAAAAAGGGGGGGAATACAACGATGTATTTCATCTATCCAAATCTCGG
>JABDQW010000005.1 GCA_013042055.1 Gammaproteobacteria bacterium
GGTGAACGCGATGTCGACAAGCTATGTGACAAAGTCGGGCCGCAGGGCGAATCGTTGATTGTGCAAATACTCCAGGAGCTTGCCAAACTGGAAGTTCATTGATACTTGGCTGTAAATAGCCAGCACGCCTTTTCTCACCGCAAAGCCGCAAAGTTTTTTGTTGTTTTAATCACAGAGGCGGTAAAAAAATCCTTTGCGTGCATTGCGCCTGTTCCCGTGATCCTGGTGAGAAATGCGGGCTAGAATCTAATCGCAGTCAGGCATAGAGTCCGTGTTCACGGGTGGCCAAGAAACGAATGTCCGGCCATTTCTCCTTGGTCATATCCAGGTTGACCCGCGTTGGCGCAATATAGGCAAGATCCCCAGCGTGATCCAGGGCCAGATTATTGTTGTGCCTGTCCTTGAACCTGGCCAGCTCCTTGTCGTCGTCGCATTCCACCCATCTTGCTGTAGTGACGTTAACTTTTTCGAAGCTGCAGTCGACACCGTATTCGTCCTTCAGGCGGTGTTTGACCACTTCGAACTGTAACACACCCACAGCACCAAGTATCAGATCATTATTGTTTAATGGCCGATAGAGCTGTGTTGCACCTTCCTCACACAACTGTATCAGCCCCTTTTGCAGGGCTTTCATCTTCAGTGGATCTCGCAGCTGCGCGCGTCTGAACAACTCAGGCGCAAAGTTGGGTATACCAGTGAAGACCAGGTCTTCACCCTGGGTGAAGGTGTCACCGATGCGCATGGTGCCATGGTTGTGCAAACCGATGATATCACCCGTGTAAGCCTCATCGACATGCTCACGATCAGACGCCATAAAGGTCACTGCATCGGCCAGTTTGATATCTTTTCCGATTCGCACGTGTCTGACTTTCATGCCTTTATTGTACGTGCCTGAACAAATGCGCACGAATGCAATACGATCACGATGGCCGGGATCCATATTCGCCTGGATCTTGAAGACAAAACCACTGAATTTTTCTTCTTCTTGGCTGACAATACGTGACTGCGTTTCGCGCGGCCGTGGTGCGGGTGCGAAGGCATCGAGGGCGTCGAGCAATTCTTTGACACCGAAATTATTGATACCTGAACCGAAAAATACCGGTGTCATCTCACCACGCTTATAAGCATCGACATCGAACTCATGACTGGCACCCTTGACCAGTTCAACTTCTTCGCGCAATTGTTCCGCAACGGCGCCGAGCACCTGGTCCAGTTGTGGATTATCCAGACCCTCGATGACGTCACCGTGCTGGACCTTACCACCGTGAGTAGCCGTGAACAGATGCACATTGTCTTCAACCAGATTGAAGACACCCCTGAACTGCTTGCCCATGCCGATCGGCCAAGTGATCGGTGCGCACTGTATATTCAGTATCTCTTCGACTTCATCCATCAAGTCGATTGGATCGCGTGCCTCACGGTCCATCTTGTTGACAAAGGTGATAATCGGTGTGGCACGTAAGCGGCACACCTCCATTAACTTGATGGTGCGCTCTTCTACGCCCTTGGCGGCATCAATCACCATCAAGGCTGAATCCACCGCAGTCAAGGTACGATAAGTGTCCTCAGAAAAGTCTGCATGGCCCGGCGTGTCCAGCAAGTTGATGATGCTGCCTTTGTACGAGAACTGCATCACCGACGATGTCACCGAGATACCACGTTGTTTTTCCAGTTCCATCCAGTCCGATGTCGCATGCCGTGCCGCTTTGCGCCCTTTGACCGTACCCGCCAGCTGGATGGCACCACCGTATAACAGCAGTTTTTCGGTCAGCGTGGTTTTGCCCGCATCAGGATGCGAAATGATCGCAAACGTACGGCGCTGATTGACTCGTTCCAGGTATGACATGGGCGAGGCATTATACAGCGTTAAACACCAGTTTACAGGCCTGACGCAAGCCGCCTCGCCGATGGAGCTATCTGGGGTATCGAAAAATGATAAATATTTTCACCGCAGAGGCGCAGAGAAAACCTCGTATATTGTCATCTCGACCAACGGGAGAGATCTCCTGAATCTTGGGAGATTTACTACGGGCCTGCCAAAAGCAGTTCAAATCGCTCCAGGCGATTTAGTCTCCCATTGGTCGAAATGACAGTGCATTACAGGTTGCTACTCAGCGTCTCTGCGGTTAATATTTTTTGAGAAATAACAAATAAGCGACGTCCGATTAGATACCCAGCAGCGGATCGTAATCTGTGATCAAGCTCTTCGCAAGGATGATCGCGTCCTCACGCCCATCGTGATCAGGGTAATAACCCACACGTGTACCGAGCTGGTGGAAATCGGCAGAGAGGTACAGCTGGATCGCAATAATATTGGATTGCCTGACTTCAAGTAGAATCGTGTCTGCACCCGACTCCCTCGAGGTTTGCGTCAGGTGATTCAGCATGCGACGGCCGATTCCACGACTCTGGAAATCCGGGTGGACGCAAAGATTCAGCACATGCGCTTCAGCACCACTTAGCATAACGATACCGTATGCAATGATGACTCGCTTGTGCTCGTACACCCAGCAGCTGTAGCCAACCCTGAGACAATCCCGAAAGATACCCACTGTCCAAGGATGCTCGTAGGCTGCGATTTCGATATCAATGACTCTACCCAAATCATCGGCCGTCATCTCACGGATATTGTCACTGGCCTGCATTTCTTACGAGGATGTATTTCATCAATCCAAATCTCGGCGTGATCATCTCGTCCCCTGTTAAGACCTGCGGGCTGGTGTTCGTAAGCGACGCTCTTGAGCGAAAAGCGTAGTCATAACTACGGATTGAGTGAAGAGCAAGCTTACGGACACGGAGACCAGCCTGAACCGTGATGGGCATGCTCGAATGAAACGCTGCATTTTTAATCACCCGGGTTTTACTCCATAGGACCAATGCGCCGTCAGTATACTACGCCGCCTGGTGAGAAATGCGGGCTAGGGGTCTGACCGTCAGCTAGAACCGCTATCCAAAAATGATTTTACGTATTTAAGGTCCTGCCAGGATTTACGTTTTTCCACCGGTTGACGCAGCAGGTAGGCCGGATGGTAACTCACAATCAATGGAATTCCAGCATATTGATGCGTTCGCCCTCGCAACGAAGCAAGACTCCGATCGGTGTTTAACAGATGATGCGCGGCTATGCGTCCTAACACAAAGATGAGCTCTGGCTGAATCAATGCGATCTGTTGTTGCAACCAGGGCGCACAAGCCTGTGCCTCTGCAGGCAGCGGATCACGATTATTCGGCGGCCGGCATTTGAGCACATTGGCAATATAAATCTGTTCACGCTGTAAGCCGATAGCTGCGAGCATGGCATTCAGCAATTGACCAGCGCGACCGACAAAGGGTTCACCCTGCAGATCCTCGTCCTTTCCTGGCGCTTCTCCAATAATCAACAGACGCGCATTGCGGTTGCCAACACCGAACACCGTTTGGCTACGTGACTGGTGTAAATCACATTTTGTACAGCCTGATACCGTTTGTTCGAGTTGCTGCCAGATACGGTTTTTGTCCTCTCGATGATCGGCCGTGGTATCTTCGACCGGCTGCTCAAGCGCCTGCCATATCTGGATACCCATGGTATCCAAATAGTAATGACGCAGCTCGTCCGAAAGCTGACATCCTAATTGGCTGTGTTCGCTGCCTGGCATAATGCAGTTTCGACCCTTACATAATTACGCTAAAAACGGACCCCAATAGTGTTGCTTAAACATAATATAGACGCTGCCGTCATTGCTGTATGTGCTTTCGATCATAGATGAAATAGCATCGATTGTAGGGTGCGCCGTGCGCACCGATTGCCCGTACCAACAAACCTGATTCCTACTCAATGGTGCGCGCGGCGCACCCTACATCAGTGACAAAGGAGAAGAATCTGCGAAAAACGCCAATAACGCAAAAGAACCGTTGTTCTTGTCGGTGTTCTTTGCGTGCCTTGCGTTATTTGCGGACATATTCATTATAATCGCCCGAATACTGGCCACCACTGCGGCAGTTTATCGCAACGTGGCAGTTGAGCACGACGCATCCTACGCATTCAAACATCGCCGTGCTGCGGATGCTCCCGCGCCTCAGAATGCAACAATTTATTGAGCGCATTGATATAGGCATGGGTTGATGCAATTACGATATCGGTATCAGCACCCTGCCCGTTGACAATGAGCCCGGATTTTTCCAGCCTTACGGTTACCTCTCCCTGGGCATCGGTACCACTGGTGATATTGTTGACTGAATACAACTGCAGACGCGTGTCGCTGTGAACTACCGATTCAATGGCCCGAAAAGCAGCATCCACCGGCCCACTGCCGTCCGAGGTCGCCTTGACTTCCTTGCCATCAACACATAGCACCAGGGTCGCATTAGGCGTTTCTCCTGTTTCTGAACAAACATGCAGACTCACCAGTTGGAAACGTTCGTTTTCTATCGCCCAGTTGCTGTCAGCCACCAAGGCCTGAAGGTCCTCGTCATAAACTTCATGTTTCTTATCTGCTAAATCCTTGAAACGAGAGAACGCCGCATTGAGTTCATGCTCGGAGTTAAACTCGAAATTCAGCTCCTGCAAACGCGTTTTAAAGGCATTTCTGCCTGAGTGTTTACCCAAGACGATTCGATTGGTCGCCCAACCGACATCCTGAGCACGCATGATTTCGTAGGTTTCCCTGCTCTTGAGCACGCCGTCTTGATGTATACCTGATTCGTGTGCAAATGCATTGGCACCAACAATCGCTTTATTGGGTTGTACCGGGAAACCGGTAATACCCGAAACGAGCCTTGAGCACGGTACGATCTGGGTGGCATCGAGTGTCGTATCGCAGCTGAATATATCCTGCCGTGTGCGCACCGCCATCACGACTTCTTCAAGTGAAGCATTGCCTGCGCGCTCGCCCAAGCCGTTGATGGTACATTCAACCTGGCGCGCACCGTTGAGCACCGCTGCGAGCGAATTGCCGACGGCAAGACCAAGGTCGTTATGACAGTGCACTGAGAAAACCGCCTTGTCAGAATTCGGTATGCGTTCGATCAGCTGTCTGATCAGCTCTCCAAACTGATGCGGAATATTATACCCAACGGTATCCGGTATATTGATGGTACTGGCACCCGCATCGATTACCGCTTCGATAATCCTGCAGAGAAAATCCAATTCCGAGCGCCCGGCGTCTTCGGGGGAAAATTCCACATTGTCGGTAAACCCGCGCGCGAGTTTGACCGACTTCACTGCCTGTTCGACAACCTGATCGGGCTGCATCCGCAGTTTTTTCTGCATGTGTATCGGTGACGTAGCAATGAACGTGTGAATTCTGGCGGATTTCGCACCGCGCAGGGCTTCGCCAGCACGCTTGATATCCTTATCCAACGCCCGCGCAAGCCCACATACAGTACTATCCTGGATGGCTTGGGCAACAGCCTGAACGGACTCGAAATCACCCTGACTGGCGATGGGAAAACCGGCTTCGATGACGTCGACACGCATACGCTCCAACGCCTTGGCAATACGCAGCTTTTCATCACGGGTCATCGATGCGCCCGGACTTTGTTCCCCATCCCGAAGTGTTGTATCAAAAATGACAAGTTTGTCGTTACTCATGACCTGCTCTGCATTTTGTTGCGATTTTAATATAGAAAATATTCGCGTATCGCCTCGCCAGGACTTTCTAATTCTGCCTTACGGCAGTAGCAGGTATAGGGATGCTAAGAGGATGACAGATGCATACACTACCGTTGTCAGGCTGAATACCCGGACGTAGCTTGAGGCAGCAAACTGTGAGATTGGACGAGTCATCAGTTAAAATTTACGTTAGATGCACCAGTACCATTTAATATAACGACTCTGTAGATAATAAACAAGTACCGCCTGCTTATTCTGTGCGCTGTGAGCGCTTGCGAATGCGGCGCACTACCGAAATCACCGGGCCGGACATCGCATACAGAAAGAAACCGGTGAACAGCACGACCGGCGGATGCATCGCGAACAATACGAAAATCAGCACCACGATCAGGATCATGAAGAACGGCACACGATTCTGAAAGTCGATGTCCTTGAAACTGTAATAGGACACTTTGCTGACCATCAGTGCACCAATCACCACGGTGAGCAGCCAGGCCAGATAGGCGACATCCGCTCCGGCAATTTCGCGGTCAAAGCAGAGCCAGACCATACCGACGATCACCGCCGCCGCAGACGGACTGGGCAGACCCTGAAAATAACGCTTGTCCGTACTGCTGGCCCGAGTGTTGAATCGCGCCAGACGCAAGGCCGCAGCGACAGCATATATAAAAGCGGCCAGCCAACCCAACTTTCCCATCTGCCAGCTGATATCACGCATGGTCGACAGCGACCACTCATACATCACCAACGCCGGCGCCAAGCCAAAAGATGCGAGATCGGCCAGACTGTCGTATTCAGCCCCAAACTCGCTTTGCGTGTTGGTCATGCGCGCGACACGACCATCCACGCCATCTAAAATCATAGCGATCACGACCGCAACCGAGGCTTGTTCGAACTTGTCGTTGGTCGCAGCGACGATCGCATAAAAACCGGAAAAGAACGCTGCTGTAGTGAACAGGTTCGGCAGAAGATAGATGCCTCGGCTTTTTTTAGAAGTTTCTTCTTCCATATGCTGAAGAATAGCCTATTTCAATAATGACTGAAATAAAAAAAGCCCGAAGTCACAGTTTCATTACTCGAAACTTGGCTTATTTAACTCTGGCTCACACACCGCAAAGAAGTTTTAGTCCGCAAATGCACGCAAATGCTTTTTATGTTGCTCCAGTCGCCCGCACACTGTTGTCGGAAATATACTCGTCTTGCCTGCGGAGGCAGGCATCCAGTGTCTTACATGAAGGATTCGGATTCTAGCCCGCATTTCTCATCAGGCGGCGCGCCGCACAAAGCCGAACCGACCGTCAATTTATGGATTTATCGACGATCTTGTTCGACTGAATCCATGGCATCATGCCACGCAACTTGGTACCGGTGACTTCAATCGGGTGCTGGCGTGTTCTCTCGCGCAGCCCTTCGAGATTCTTGCCGCCCGATTTCATTTCGGCAATAAACTCCTTGGCAAATTCTCCACTCTGGATCTCCCCCAGAATCTTCTTCATTTCAGCCTTGGTATTTTCATTGACGACACGAGGGCCTCGGGTCACATCACCGTATTCCGCTGTATTAGAGATCGAGTAGCGCATATCGGCAATGCCACCCTGGTACATCAAATCGACAATCAACTTGAGCTCGTGCAGACATTCAAAATAAGCCATTTCAGGTTCGTAACCGGCTTCTACCAGGGTTTCAAAACCTGCCTGCACCAGGGCTGTCGTACCGCCACACAGAACGGCTTGTTCACCGAACAAGTCTGTCTCTGTTTCTTCACGGAATGTGGTTTCGATAATACCGGTTCGACCACCGCCGATGGCCGAGGCATACGACAAAGCAATATTTTTGGCATTACCCGATGCATCCTGATAGACAGCAATCAGGTCGGGTATCCCGCCACCATTGACGAACTCGCTGCGAACCGTATGGCCGGGAGCTTTTGGTGCGATCATGATCACATCGAGGTCCTGGCGCGGTTCTATCGCACCAAAATGAATGTTGAAACCATGGGCAAATGCCAAGGCTGCACCCTGCTGTATGTTCGGTTCGACATGATCGGTGTACAGGGCAGCCTGATGCTCATCGGGTGCCAGAATCATGACAACATCGGCGCTGGAGACTGCATCTTCGATTGATTTTACCGTCAAACTTGCTTGTTCAGCTTTGGCGGCTGAAGCAGAACCCTCGCGTAAGCCAACGCAAACGTCGACACCAGAATCTTTCAGGTTGTTGGCATGTGCATGCCCTTGAGAACCGTAACCGATAATGCTGACCTTCTTGCCTCTGATAACCGATAGGTCACAATCTTTATCGTAATAAATATTCATTTATCATTTTCCTGATTTACTATTTTTGAACTTATTAACGGATGGGTCAGGCGTAGCTAGCCCGCATTTCTCACCAGGATCACGGGAGCAGGCGCAGGACGGAGCCTGAACCGTGATAGGCATACTCGAATAACACGCTGTATTTTTGATCATTCGAAATTTTCTCTAAAGGGCCAAGGCCTTAACGGAATACTACGCCGCCTGGTGAGAAATGCGGGCTATCAAAGTGCTTTTTCGCCCCGAGTGATGCCAATCAAGCCGGAGCGCACCACCTCTAGAATAGTGATGCTGGAAAGAGCCTGTACAAATGCATTTAACTTTTCACCATCACCGGTGATTTCCATTGTAAAGGTCGTGTCCGTGACATCAATCACACGACCATGAAATATATCAACCAGCCGTTTGACTTCATCGCGCTCGCCATCGGTCGCATTCACTTTGATCAACATCAACTCGCGTTCAACATGAACATCCCCTGTCATGTCGATCAGCTTTACGACATCGATCAATTTATTCAGCTGCTTGTTGATCTGTTCGATAATCTCCTCGGTACCGGTGGTGACAATGGTCATGCGCGACAAGGAAGGATCATCGGTGGGTGCTACAGACAACGATTCGATATTGTATGCACGCGCAGAAAACAAACCCGCCACACGTGACAGCGCGCCTGATTCATTTTCCAGCAACAGAGATATGATGTGCCGCATTTTCTTATACCAATATCATCTCATTGAGGCCGGCACCCGCGGGTATCATCGGGTAAACGTTTTCCGTTTTATCGGTAAAACAGTTAAGAAAGACGAGTTCCTCCTTGCGGCTCAAAGCATCTTCAAGCGCAGCACGGACATCCGCAGGTTTGTCGATTTGTATGCCGGTATGGCCGTAGCTCTGCGCTAGCGCAACAAAATCGGGTAATGCATCGACATACGACATGGCATAACGTTTTTCGTAGAAGAATTCCTGCCATTGCCTGACCATGCCCATATACTGATTGTTCAAGCAAATGATTTTGATAGGCAAGCCATATTGTTTACAGGTGGACAGCTCCTGGATACACATTTGAATACTGGCTTCACCGGTGATGCAGACAACGGTCTCATCCGGGTACGCCAGTTGCACACCCATTGCAGCAGGCATGCCAAAACCCATCGTACCCAGACCGCCGGAGTTTATCCAGCGTCGTGGTTTATTGAATCCGTAATACTGAGCAGTCCACATCTGGTGCTGGCCCACATCTGAAGTCACGAACGCGTCACCGTTTGTGATATCGTGCAACTGTTCGATGACGAATTGTGGCTTGACCAAACCGCTGTTGTGGTCGTATTTGAGACAGTCCTGAGAACGCCACTCATCAATCTGCGCCCACCATTTCTCCAGCGCAGCGGTATTGGGTGTCTTGCGCTTGCTGTCGAGGACTTCGTTGAAGTTATCGAGCACCTGCGCGACTTGACCCACGATCGGGATATCAACCTTGACGTTTTTTGATATCGAAGCCGGATCGACATCGATATGGATAATTTTTGCATCCGGGCAAAATTTCTCCAAATTGCCTGTAACGCGGTCATCGAAGCGCGCACCGATGGCTATCAGCACATCGCATTGATGCATGGCCATGTTGGCTTCATAGGTGCCATGCATACCGAGCATGCCGAGGAATTGCTTGTCGTTTGCCGGATACGCACCCAAGCCCATCAGCGTATTGGTAATGGGATAGCCAAGCCGTTGGGCAAACCGCGTCAGCTGGGGGGAAGCTTCACCCAGAATCACGCCACCGCCGGTGTAGATCATCGGTCGCTCTGCAGAAAGAATCAAGTCAACGGCACGCTTGATCTGACCGATGTGACCCTTGACCGTCGGATTGTAAGAACGCATCTTGATCTCGGCTGGATAGTTGAATTCGCAACGCGCTGCGGTAATGTCCTTGGGGATGTCGACGACGACAGGTCCAGGGCGTCCTGTGGTCGCAACGTAGAAAGCCTTTTTCAATATTGTCGCGATGTCTTTAACGTCTTCGACCAGGAAGTTATGTTTGACCACCGGACGGGTGATACCGACCGAATCAACTTCCTGAAAGGCATCGTTACCGATCAGGTGCCTGGGAACCTGGCCAGTAAAGACGACCATCGGTATGGAATCCATATGCGCCGTCGCAATACCAGTAACCGCATTGGTGGCGCCCGGTCCTGACGTAACCAGCACGACACCCGGCTTGCCGGTGGCACGTGCATAACCATCCGCGGCATGGGTCGCTCCCTGCTCATGGCGCACGAGAATATGTTTCACGTCCTCTTGCTTGTCAAACGCATCGTAAATGTGCAAAACGGCACCGCCAGGGTAACCGAATACAAATTCAACCCCTTCCGCTTTTAGACTCTGGATTACTATGTCTGCGCCAATCAATTCCACTTTCGTTACTCACAAAATGAAAAAACCTTGTAAATCATGGACTTTAACTTCACCACCATAACTTACACGAACCTGAAAGTCTAAACTGTTCGTGCAAAAATTTCATCCGAATTTTTGCCAGGTATTCATTCAGAGATAGTCATCTATGCCAAGCAGGCATGCCGACGGCAGGATAATGCGCAGAAAAATGATGCAGAATTAAAGGGCTCGTCCATCTGCTGAGGAATCCGCTTCTCTCACCAGGCGCACAAGCCACGAACGGGCACGCGCAGCTAACCTGAATGCAGCTGTACGATATCGCTTGCGATTATTACCAGTTAGAAAATAGCCGGCGCGACACTTCGCACCTCATACGTTTTACACGGACAGCCTAAATTACGCGGCAGAGATCTGCGGAAGAAACAACTCGGTTGCTTGAAACCGGCGCCACAATCCATCATAGCTCTTCCTCGGTCTCTCCACCAGCCACCAGCGTGAGAGCCTCTTTGATTGCATCCGGTGATGGCATGATATTCATGAAACTGTTGGATCCCATCATACTCAGATCGGGAAAATTCATCGCGATGCGAAAACGGGCGTGCAATGCCTCCACATCACCGCCATTGACCAGGATTTCGTAAGGCAGGTGAGCTGTCGAACGCACCGGCTTGAAGTCAATTTCACCCATGATGTACGTCTCATCCATGTATTTGTTCTTGATCTCGCCAGTGGCCTTCATGGACACGCCGAATACAGTCTGCTTGGCGCCTGGAATGTCGATGCGGTAAACCTTGCTCACGCCCGCCGTCTGTGCTTCCAGGTTCTCTTCTACGATATCGATGGCCTCCTCGTAGCTGTCGTGCGAAGCCAGCTGATGGGGTTCATCGAAGTACTCCATACCAAAGGTGTAATGGTATTTCATCAACTTTTCTGCAGTGAGCCCTTTATCGGGACCAAACTCGACATCAGCACCCAAGGCCTCCTCGAGTTTTTCTGCGACGCCGGTCAGATCGGTATCGATGCGATAGGCAGCCGCCATGTAGCGTGGGTTGGTGTAGGCAATTTGAATCTGATCACCGGCACGAGTCACTTCATCGCTGACCTTGGTAATGGAGATACGCTGCCCGGCAATATAACCGGCACGATTATGGTTAATGGCGGCTCGCGTCAAATCACTATTGCTGACAACAACGATGTGCGCATTGGGGTATGGCGAGTATTCGCCAACAATCTCAAAATCCGCGTCGGTAAGCGCGGTTTTGACTCCGTCAACATGGTCCGCAACGGTACCTATTGAGGTCGACGCCAGAACAAAGGGTTTCATTTCATCCTCGGCCTGAACGGCTCGCGACATCATCGTGGTGACTGCAATTGCTACACAAAACAGCCATGTCGCCACGGATCGTGAAGGAATTCGTATCATATTTAATACTCCAATGGGTTTTTCTCCTGTTAGAATTGGTTCGCCGCCTGGCGTCTGCACACTCAAGCCGTAGATTGCCAAATCCAAGCGAGATACCATCGCGACGCGCCGACTTGCCTCGGCGAATCGTCAACGTACAACGGCCGCCGTACCGACAGCAGGCACACACTGCACAATTGAACCTAAAGCCAAACCCGACGCCAAGGAACCAAGCCGTACGCCGTTCGGCAAGTTTGATCGCGCGACAGCCAGGTTTCTATTTTAGCGTAAATCGAAATAAAACAAGCCCCGCGGTGCGGGGCTTGTTGACTTGCTTGATTGCTCGCTAGCTGATCAGAATTTCCATGCCCAGCCGGCTTGCAAGTCCCATTGTGACATATTGATTTCGATCTGGGTCGCACCCCCATCGAACGGGTTTGCGCCTTTCACTGTCTCCTCCGGGGCGTACATCAGCGACAGGTTCAGTTCCTGGTTCTTGCCGAACTCTTTGGTCATACCAGCGGTGATGTGCTGCGTGACAACGGCCGGAGCCAGGATATTGAACAGCGTTTGGCTGTCAGGAATCGGCTGGTCGCTGTAACTGTAACCCAGACGCCAGTCGATATTGGCGGCATTCCACATGTAACCGAGTTTGTAGATGCCGATGTCTTCCCAGCCGAAGCCGGCACCGTCAGAACCACCCAGACAGCCGGCGCCAGACGCAGGCGTGGGCGTACCAGCCATCAAGGTGGCGTTCAAGGCATTCAGGCAGGTGCCGTCGGTCAACTTTGAAATCGGATTGGAAATGGATTTGACATCGGTGTAGTTGATGCGCTGGTAGTCAGCCAGGATGACGCCAGTCGCGCCGACGTTGAACGACAAGCCCAGCGTGTAGGTCGACGGAATGTCGAAATCCCCGCCCTCGGCGAACAGGCCCTTATAATCCTCGAACTCCTCCATGTCGATCTCGGACTGGTAGCTGATGCCCACACGGAAACCCTTGGCGATCTCACCCTGATAACCGATCTTGGCGCCATAACCCCACGCAATCGAGTTTCTGTTGCCGGCCAGAGCGGTCGGGTCGAGCGAAAACTGAGCGAAATTCTCGAGCCCTTGGGCGCGAAAACGCTGGGCGACCACAAGTATGCTACCGCCGAATGCATGCTTCGGGTTGACCTTGTAGGAACCGTTTATATTGAAAAACAACTGCTCCAGGTTAATCCCCGCGGTACCCGCACCGTACGTGCCCGGTAAGCTCGCGATCGAGAAGGTCGGCGATGTGGCATCGGCCAAGGTTGCACTGCCGGACGAGTACTCGGTGTTCATACCACCGTTGCCGTAGATCGCGATACCCGCGGTCCAGTCTTCACCCAGGTGATTGTTCCAGCCGAAGTGCGGCAGCAGAAATACGTCATTGTCACTATCGACCGACCCAGGGTTGACGCTGAACGGCGGCGCACAAGCACCATTGGGCATGACGAAGATCGGGTTACAGCCTGTCGGGCCGAGTACCGGGGTGCCGACAGGTGCCGGCGGTGCGCCGGTCACGGTATAACCGCGCGGCGACGGTGCGAACAGCTGCAACCCAAGATCGACACGCGAGCTGACGAAAGCCATCGACGCTGGGTTGTTGGCAGCTGCCAGTGCATCATCGTGATTGTAAGCGGCACCGGCACCGGCAACACCCTTTTCCTTGGTGCCATAACCGTGCATGAAGTAACCATTGGTCGCCTGAGCGGCTGGTGCCGCGAGCAGACCCGTCACAGCAATACTGAGCAGGGATTTACGGATTCGAAAATTCATCAAGTTGGTCTCCAAATTAAAAATTTAAATGGTCTAACATTTATTGTTCACATCTTATTGATAGAAAGTACACAACACCGCGGATCCTCGTTCGCAGGCCGCGATGAGCGTAAGTCATTAACAAAGTGTTTGTTAATCCAGCTATTGTCCATTAGCAATTTAGCTTGTAGTAATTTACTAATGGGCATAAAAAAACCCGGCTCTGAGCCGGGCTTTTAGTATTCTCAAGAATCTGCTCGCGCAAGTCGATCAAACCTTCTTCATCAGGAAGCAGAATTTACCGCCTTCCTCAGTCGATTCGAGCAATTCGTTGCCAGTCTGTTTGGCAAAGGCCTCGAAATCTTTTACTGAACCGGGATCGGTTGCCACGATACGTAAGACTTTACCGGCATCCATGGCGGAAAGTGCCTTTTTAGCTCTCAAAATGGGTAATGGACAATTCAAGCCGCTTGCATCAAGCTCTTCGTCATAATCTGCCACTGTTAAGACTCCTAACGATTAAGTGAGTGAGTCCAGCACTTGTGCGCCGGAAAAGAGCCCATATATATAAAGGATACTTTGTTAAAAGGCAAGCAGCGATTGGTCTAGCCCGCGTTTCTCACCAGGATCACGGGCTACTAACTTTTTCGGCTCTGACTTGTCTGTATTGCTGACTATGCGCGTTAAATACCCCGTTTTTCCTTGTCGAACAGCTCAGTTGCTGCTGTTTCTGCTGCTGTTATGCGCCAGCAGGTCACTAGCCGAACTTCCTACGCTTGGTGATCCGACCCTCGATAGCATCAGCGCACGCGAGGAAGCCCAACTGGGCCTGTCGTATTATCAGTATCTCAAAGGCAGCCTGCCGATTATCGATGACGTAATGCTCAATGAGTACTTGGAGAGCCTGGCGCAGAAGCTGATTACCCAATCCGATGAAGCCGGCCGAAAATTTACGTTTTTTATCGTCAAGTCGCCGGCCATCAACGCCTTTGCTTTACCGGCCGGCTATATCGGGGTGCATAGCGGATTGTTTCTCGATGCCGATAATGAAAGCCAGTTGGCGAGTGTTCTAGCCCACGAAATCTCGCACGTCACACAGCGCCATCTGGCGCGCATGATTGATGAATCTGGTAACTCGATTGCGATCAACGTCGCCACATTGCTCGCCGCTATCCTGGTTGGCTCCAAGAATTCCGAGGCCGGCCAGGCCGTACTGATGGGTGGGCTCGCCGGCGCGCAGCAGTCTTCGATCAACTTCACCCGCTCCAACGAATACGAAGCCGACCGTATCGGCATCGGCTTGCTGATCGAGGCCGGAATCAATCCGGACGGCATGGTGGAATTTTTTGAGCATCTGCTCGACAAGAGCAGCGGGCTGCAGATTGAATACATCAGAACCCATCCGCTCGACATTAACCGCGTCACCGAAGCGAAAAACCGCATTAAGGACGAACACTCGAGCTTGCCCAAGAACAGTGAAGACTTTCTATTTGCCAAAGCACGCCTGGCCGTGCTCTCGAGCAACAACAACAGTGTCAGAAAATTGATCACAGCCAACGAACACATCGAGGGAGTCATTGCTGATTATTTACGTGCCATCGCCTACACCAAGATCAATCAAGCCGACAAGGCTATCGCTATCCTTGAAAAACTGACTCACGCGCACAGACATCCCTGGATCAAGCTGTCGCTGGCTGACGCGTACTACGCCAACAACGAGATGAATAAAACCTTATATCATCTCGAAGAAATGAACAATCTGTATCCCGGCTATCTGCCTGTAACACTGGCTTATAGCCGCGCCCTGAACGCCGTTAACAAGCCCGAAAAAGGCATAGGACTGTTGTTGCGCCAACTTCGCCATGGCGAGCATCCAGAAATCTACCGCCTGCTTGCGCAAGCCTATTACCTCAACGGCCAATCCAGTGCGGCACTGGAAGCCACTGGCAACCAATACGTTTTGCAGGGCTACTACGAACTGGCCTTACAACAATATAACAACGCGCTCAAACACAGGGATTTGAGTCAAACATCCAGAGCACGATTGCAAACTAAAAAAGACGAGTTGCTCGAAGTCATCAAGCAAAGAGATTGATTTTGCGATCGAAAACGACATATCGATCATCTCTAATATAAGACTTCGTTAATAAGTAATTTATAAAAAACTTTTCAATTTTAACCTTGTCATACGAAAGACAGCGTGTATGCTATAGACATTTGTTCATAAGAACAAACTTATCAATACCAAATTCGGAGGATAGCGTAAATGCGGCAAACCGCACTTTTCATCAAGACATCGGTGTCTGTCGCGGCCCTAACGGGCTGCCTCAGCATGATCACACCACTGATTGCTAGCGCAGCAGATGCAGCAGATATTGCTAAAGGTAAAGAACTGGCTTTCGATAGAAAAAAAGGGAATTGCCTTGCATGCCATATGATCGAAGGCGGCACGCTGGCTGGTAATATTGGCCCACCACTCGTGGCCATGAAAGCACGATTCCCTGACTATGAAAAAATGAAAGCACAGATCGCGGATCCGCGCATCAAGAATCCAAACACCATAATGGTTCCTTTCGGTCCACATAAAGTGCTCTCGGCTCAGGAGATCGAACTGGTTTCACAATTTGTTTATACATTGTAGTTTGAGGTAACACAAGATGAATCAAAATCGAAGGGTAATGCTGAAAGGGTCACTGGCAGCAGGTGTTGTGGGTGCTGCGGTTGGCGCAGGCTTACTGACACCGAAAGCCGTCTTGGCCGCCTGGTCTAAGGAAGCTTTCGAAGCCAAGGAAGTTGACGCGGCCATGAAAGGCAATTTTGGCAGCACCGATGCTGCGGCCAGCGACAAGATCAAACTGAAGGCACCGGATATCGCCGAAAATGGTGCCGTAGTGCCCATCACCGTCACCAGCCAGATCGATGGCACAACACATATGAGTATATTGGTTTCAGGAAATGCCACGCCACTGACATCAACCTATGAACTGGGTCAGACAACCGAGGCTTACATTTCAACCCGCGTGAAAATGGGTAAAACATCGGATGTGATCGCGGTCGTCAAGGCAGACGGCAAGCTGTACAGCACCAAAAAGGAAGTCAAGGTCACCATCGGTGGTTGTGGCGGTTAATCGATTAAAAACAGAGGTAAATAGTAACATGGCAAAATCAATCAAATTGCGGGCAAAATCAAAAGACGGCGTTGCAACCGTCAAGGCCCTGATCAGCCACCCAATGGAGACAGGCCTGCGTAAAGACAAAAAAACAGGCAAAATCGTCCCAGCCGAATTTATTCAGGAAGTTGTGTGTGAGTCCGCGGGTAAAACAGTGCTTACTGCTCAGTGGGGTGGTGCGATTTCCAAGAATCCGTTCATCTCGTTTAAATTCAGCGGCGCCAAATCTGGCGACACCATAAAGATAAGCTGGGTGGACAACAAAGGTAATAGCGATTCACTTGACAGTTCAATCAAGTAATCCAATATTTACCTGATCAATAATAACCAATGGGTACACAATGAATAGAATCACTAATATCGTGAGCGCTGCCATGCTGGTGATAACACCGTTTGCCGCGCAGGCGACACCCGAGCAGGATCTTCAAGAGTTCAGAGAACACTTCTTCAACAAGTTTCCCGATACACCCAAAGATGACTTCATCAATGGTGTCTACTCTATCGACCCAGCATCGCGTGAACAGTGGGAAGCGTTCGAGGAGTTTCCTTCCTATGAAATATTCGTAGACAAAGGCGAAGAGCTGTTCAACAAGCCTTTCGCTAATGGAAAAAGCTTCGTGGACTGCTTCCCGGACTATAAGAAAGGTATTCGTCAAAACTACCCGTACTTTGACACCAAAACGGACGAAGTGGTGACGCTGGAAGGCGCCATTAACAAGTGCTTGACGGATAACGGTGAAAAGCCCTACCAATACAAAACGGGCAATATAGCCTACGTCAGCGCCTATCTGGCATATCAATCACGAGGCAACAACTTCAATGTAAAAGTGCCAAACGATCCCCAGGCGATGGCTGCCTACAATCGCGGCAAGAAGCATTTTTACGCCAAACGGGGCCAGTTGAACATGGCCTGCGCTGATTGTCACTTTTATTATCCTGGCAGCAAGATCCGAGCTGATATCCTCAGCCCGGCTCTAGGCCATCCGACCGGCTTTCCTGTCTACCGCAACAAGTGGGCGGGAGCATCAGCCTCGGGCGATGGTATGGGCACCCTGCATCGCCGCTATGGCGGCTGTAACAAGCAGGTCCGCGCCAAACCGTTCAAGCCTCAAAGTGACGAATATAAGGCACTTGAGTACTTCCATACTTACATGAGCAACGGTCTGGAAGTGAATGGGCCAAGCCAACGCAAATAAGCTCTTGCAATTAACAATAAAAACCCCGGTACGCCGGGGTTTTTTTTGCATTGCTGGTCAGCGCGAGATGATGCTGACCCGCGTAGTGCGCACTATTAATGGTGGGCCGTGAAGGATTCGAACCTTCGACCAATTGGTTAAAAGCCAACTGCTCTACCAGCTGAGCTAACGGCCCGGAAGATCGCGCATGATACATGGACTCGCGCTGAAAAACAAACCGTTTCTGGCCATTCAGCCAAGGCTCTTCCCCAAATCGAGTGGGTGAACCCTCGATGAATGAGCACAGTTTCAGTGGCTTGAGCGAACATGCAGGCTCGCAATAAAAGCAACATCCTTGTCCGCGAAAAACGCAAAACACGCGAAGGTGAATGAAAAGTTCAACCATCCTCTGATTGTCGTACGCCAGCCAGGGTCATCATTCTACGGGTAATAGAGCAAGTGCGTTAATCTTTGTGGTACACCGGCGTTCTTATTCGCCTTTTTGGCGTTGTTTGCGGACAAATTTACCTTGTATCCGGCCAGGGCATATCTTGAACTTACCCACTCTATTTGGTGACGACCCAGAAATTTAGGCGCTATTGCACAAGGCTATTGGCCTTGAAATCGGCGCCTGCGTACGCGCTTTATGCGTAATCCATGATGATCTGATTGTACGATCAGGACACAACAGTGCGATCGCAAGCCGGCGGCTTACCCCAGCCAGTAACACCTTTGCGCTCTCCGCGTCTCAGCGGGCTCTGCGTTGAGAACCAGATATCAACCTGCCAACCTGCGAGCCTGTCAGCCTTACGACTGTAGGCA
>JABDQW010000269.1 GCA_013042055.1 Gammaproteobacteria bacterium
CGACAGCGGCGAATCACTGGCATTCGGCCCCGGCCACGCGTTCGCCAGCGCCATGCCGGAAGAGCGCGGCACCGTCATGATCAGCGGCCACCGCGATACCCACTTCAGCTATTTGCAACAACTCGAAGCTGGCGACAGGCTGATACTAAAAACCAGGTCGACGCTGCATTATTACACGGTGAACAGCGTAGAGATCGTGGACAGCCGGAAGTTCACATTGGACAGAGATACTAACGCGTTGGTTTTAGTCACCTGTTATCCTTTCAATTCCGCTATAAGCGGCGGTACAGACCGATTTCTTGTGTATGCACAGCGCGATCGAATCAGCAGACCAGGTAATCATCTTATTCAACCTAGATTCCGCAGTTGAACACAGAATTAGCGCTGATCCTCAAGCGTCAGGGCAAGACGCGACTTGCAGCTAATGGCCGTAGCCCTTGGCAAAAGTTGCAACGCCGCCATGGCGCTTGAGGGGCAGTGATAAACCGTGTAGCGACTCACCGCTTGGGTGAGTCTCACATGCTGCACAACTCTACTGATAATCATAGAGTTATGTAGCGGTGAGCGGTCATCTGCGGAATCTAGGTTTAATGTTCTGCTTATACGCACTACAAACCTACGCCCACACCGATGCCGAAATGAACTCTGGATCGGTTTGTGCCTTCGCTGTCGCGTGGCCACAGATATATCTCGCTTGCTTTGATCACCGGGTAGGTATATTCCGTACCACCGACTTCACCGCGATCGCTGCGTAAGACCGTGCCGATCGTTGTAACTAAGCGCCCCTCGGCATAAGTGGCCGGGTCCAGGAAACCCTGATGCTCTAGTAGAAAACGACCGAGCGGGTCACGCTCGCGCTGGGGCAACTGTGCACTGTTCAGCGGATATGCCAACACCTCGAGTCGGGTCAGGGATTCTCTGTTGATGGTGCTGAGAATAACACCCCCCCATAAAACGGTTTGACCACGTATCATATCCAGTTCGGCGACTGCACTGCGCGGGCTTATTGCCAGGTTGACTTGACCCGTATCATAGCCTGGCCCACTGGCGCAGGCACTGAGCAAGATCAGCACGGGAAACGTTAGGTATAGACGAATCATGGGCTGACCTCATTTATTATGATGGTGGCGATGCGGGTGTGCCGGGTAGTGGTAGTAGGGGTAATGATACCAGGGGGAATACCACCAGGGGTCATAATACCACCAGGGATAAGGGTCGGCTAAGCGCGCTACTGGCTTTGGCCACAAGTACCAGTCGGTCGCCTTCACAACCGGATAGACATAAGGGTATTCGCCCACCTTGCGTGTATCCGCGCCTACCAGCGTGCCCCGCACCGTAATCCTGCGTTCCGCCGTATACTCTTCCGGGTCGATAAAATCCGGTATTTGGGCAATGAAACGCCCCGGGCTGCTATCCGTCGTGCTCGGTTCCCCGTTCTTGCTCAGCGGCCGATCCAGCACCGTCAGCTCTGTAAAGCTCTCCGTATTGACGATTTCGAGGATCTCTCCACCCCACCGCACCTCCCGCGACTGAAAATCATCGGGGCTTTCACGCACCGCGACCAACAACAGGCTGTCATCGGGCGCCTGCCGGATATTTAACGGCACCTGGCTGCTGCAGGAAGCCAGCAACGCCGCACAGAGCAACCATAGCGGATAAAATCTCAAGAACATGCAATGCCCGGATTATCAACAGATTCAATTAATCACTAAATTTAGACACATTGAACGAACCAGGAGTTCGGCCGAGAATGCATGTTGCTCTGCACAGCCAGCATCATCGAAACAAGATGACGCTTATGTGCGGGATCACCCTGGCTAGAAATCCCAACGTATCCCTATCGTGAAAATGTCGCCGACGTCGTCCCCGCTCTCGTTTGTCGTATTGTCGATCCGCCATTCGGCGTACGCCAGGCGGTTGAACTCATCAATTGAATAACGCAGACCGATAACGCCGTATAACAACTCATACTGGCCGGCCTGAACCTCTTCCTCATCTGGTGTCAGCCAGTTATAACCGCCCACAAGCCAGTATTTCTTAATCAATCGGTAGCGTGCATAGAGTTCGGATCCCCAGCCATCGAAGTAGGTACCCTCATCGGTGGTTTCATGATTGAGCAGGCGGGCAACAGCGACGCCAATATAGCTTTTGTCATCGAACCATCTGGCACCGATGAGCAAGGCTTGAGCGTCGCCCTTGATGCCCGCGGCTCGCACCGCTGGATTGTCCAACTCATCGACCGTCGCCAGGTTGTATGCGACACCTAATGAGTAGTCTTCCCTGGAATCGAGCACCGCGCTGAGGCCAATTGAATATTGATAATTCACACCGTCCACTCCGGGTATAGGTTGCCCTTTCTGAAGCTGGATATTCAAATTGAACGGATTGACTTTCGATCTTTCCGGCAGGAAATCGATATAGGCCTGGGTCTGCAATACTTGGTCCGCACGACCGGTGCCTGTCGCACCGCCATCCGTTTGGGCGTTGAATGTACCCACCGCGGCGCTGCCATTACTGTCAAACCGGTCTGTAAAATTCGAGATTTTGTAGTATGTGGACCAGCTTTTGCCGTAGCTGGCAACGATCACGGGTGTTTCAAAACCAACGGTATACAGACGTGGAAACAGGCTTTGGCCCGCCTGACTCTCGCCCGAACTGCCACTGGGACTGAACAACTGGTCGAGTTCATCGAGCAAGTTGAAACCGAGTTCGACACGAGCATAAGCCCATGAGTCCTGCGAAGCGCGCCATTCCCCTTGAGCCCCCGCACGTGATCCTGCATCGCCTAAAAGCCCACCCGCATCTGTTTGACGATAACGCAGGCGTATACTGCCGTATACATTACCTGTGAACGCTTCTACTTCATCGGGTTTTGTCACTGGTTCGTCGCGAATCAAGCCGGGTTCCTCTGCTTCGGACTTGACCTCTTCCCTCGCCCTATCCGTGTCGGCATCGACTGCAGCCAGCCGCTCCTCGAGTACTTTCAGCTCGACAGCCTCCCAGATCTCTTCCAGATGCTCGGTAGTCTGTTGCGCCTGCGGATCTTCTTCGGCAATAACTTCATACCTTATCTGTTCTTGCTCCGACAGAACCCCTTCGGCTGACTCTGCGCCAACAAGCGGGACACCGTCCGGAGCCGCGGAGTCCGTAATTTCCTCCGCCAGACTGACGAACGAGCTTAGACAAATCACGATGAACAAGTGTAATCTTGGAAACATCCGGGATGTCAAAAGTTGGCTGCAATATCAAATCGACCGCATTTTATAATAACAGCCATCCTGGTGAGAAATACGGGCTTTTACCTACTGGCACAACACAAGCAATGGCAACGCCTTATCTGACTATAAAATGCATTTTACCTGCACCCCTGCTTGTCGACAGCAGCCAGTCGTTCAGTGTGACTGAAGATGTCGATCTTGATGAGGCGCATAGCCATGGCCCGCTGACGACGGGCAGCTGCATTGAACTGGAACCGAGGGATACGGGTGTCACGGATATAGAAACCATCGAGATGACACAATGCCAGCCCGAACCAAGCTGACGCCTCAGCCATGAGATCGGCGATACAACTGATCGCGGTTCTGCTGCTGTTAGACCTCAACAGTCATGCCACCGCCGCATCGATGATGGATGACTTCATCGATCCACAGGACGGCATGTTCGACGTTAGTCACTGGCTGGCCGAAAGAAAAGGCTTTTTTCCGATTCCGATCATCATCACCGAACCCGCAGTCGGTTTCGGGCTGGGTGCCGGCCTGCTTTTTCTGCACGATCCGCTCGCTGGTAAAACCGCAGATGGCGAGACCTTCGATCCGCAGAATATCGATCACAAAGGTCGATTAATACCGCCCAGCGTATCCGGTCTGTTCGGCGCCTACACGGAGAATGAGAGCTGGTTGGTCGGCGGCGCCCATATGGGCGTGTGGCGAAATGATCGTATACGCTATACCGGCGCACTGGCGCAGGCATCGCTGAATCTGAAATTTTTCGGCCTGGATGGCGGCAACGGACCGGCGAGCAACGGGCTACAGTTCAATATCAGACCGACCATTTTGTTGCAGGAACTCAAATTCCGTCTCAAAGAATCAGACTTTTTCGCCGGCATCAATTATCTGCTGCTCGATTCCAACATAGAATTCGACCTCTCTGGCCTACTGCCGATCGAAATTCCATCGGAAAAATTCGACAGTCGATCAGCTTCTGTTTCCCTGCTGCTGGATTACGACAGCCGGGACACCCTGTTTACACCTGGCGACGGTTTGTCCGCCGGGATCAAAGCATCGTTCTACCGCGAAGCCTTCGGCAGCGATGACGAATTCGAAAAATACAAGGCATATGCCAAATTCTTCACCCCGCTAAGCGACACACTCGTACTCGGTCTACGTGGCGAGGCCGATACGCTGAATGGCGAGGCTCCATTTTACGAATATCCTTTCATCAACCTGCGGGGCATCCCGGCGATGCGCTACCAGGGTGAAACCGTTACAGTCGGGGAAGCCGAGTTCCGCTGGAATTTCGTAAGCCGCTGGAGCCTGATCCTGTTCGGCGGCGCCGGCAGGGCTCAGAGTATCGACACGCTAACTGCAGCCGACGACACGGTGTTCACCAAAGGCCTGGGCTTTAGATATTTCATTGCACGACGTTTTGGAGCCCATGCCGGTGTCGATGTCGCCAAAGGGCCGGAAGATACGGTGGTGTATCTGACATTCGGGCAAGCGTGGTACTGATGTTCTGTGTTGCAGCGAATCTGAGGGGAAACTTTCACCTTTCTCTCTCAGATTTCTGACAGATAACATGATCCGCGAATAACACCAATAACACAAAAAAAGCCTGTGCTTTTGAATATCTTATTTGCGTGCTTTGCGTTATCTGCGGACATATTTATCATGACCTGTTGGCGCCTTGGCGAGAATACTCAGCGATATTTTTCCGGATCTGGATTTTCGTAACGCAGCCAGGCGAAGGCGCTGGCCAGATCATCGCACAATTCCACCTCGCGCTCCGCATCTTGCGACAGCGACTGGTACAACTGCGCGAGCTTCACTCCAAAAGGTTCCACACCGACAATCGCCGTTCTAAAGCGTCCTCGGGCTTGTCCCAAACCGGTACTGACTTCCATGATCCGATGGACATCCGCTTCGTCGATCGTTATCGACTCGATGTCCTCGGCATACACGACCTGGTCGTAGTTGGACTTCACTTCGCCGATGTTATGACTGTCGATGAGCCAGAATAAGTGATCGAAGATCTCCTGGCCGTGCACTTTGCCGCTGAGTCTGGTCACGATCAGCTGGCCCTTGTTGTATACATTACGTTCAATCATCCTAGATTCCGCAGTTGAACACAGATTTAGCGCTGCTCCTCAAGCGTCAGGGCAAGGCGCGACTTGCAGCTAATGGCCGTAGTCCTTAGCAAAAGTTGCAACGCAGCCATGGCGCTTGAGGGGCGGTGATAAA
>JABDQW010000270.1 GCA_013042055.1 Gammaproteobacteria bacterium
CGCCTCCGCTTTTCCTTACTGGGTACCCGCGCGATCTTTGCGTTGTAGGTTTTTCGGAAGTTGGCCAGGATGGCATGCAATGTTTTGTCTTCGTAGCCGGTGCTGATCAATGCCTTGCGCGCCAGCTCCATGCTGGCTTCGAAGTTTTCCGAAACCACGGCTGTTGCACCCAGTCGGCGTAGCTTGAGGCAGTCATCCAGGCTGTGCCCGCGGGCATAGATAGGTACGTCCGGATACATCTTGCGCAATGAAACCAGCAGCTCTTCGGTCGCTTCGGTGTCGTTCAAAGTGATGATGATCGCTTCCGCGTTGTCCGCACAGGCATTCCTGAATAATTCAGGTTTGAGGGCGTCGCCGTAAAAGACCCGGTGTCCCTTCGCGCGTTCGTTTTCGACTATGGTAACGTTTGAATCCAAGGCTACGAAAGGTTTACCAGCAAGTGTCAGTATGTCTCCGATCCGATGTCCGACTCGGCCAAACCCTGCCAGCACGATCGGTGCTTCGTCGGGCTGTTCTTCAAATTCCCCGGCGGCAGGCTCGTGTTTCTTCCCCACCAGGCGCCAGGCGAATTGTGCCAGTAGCGGAGTGGCAATCATGCTGAGTAATACCGCTAACAGGAGTTGTTGAAAAACCTCATCCGAAAATAGCTCGGACTTGTGCGCCAGGGAAAACAGCACCAGCGCAAATTCACCGCTCTGCGCTAACAGTAGAGCCATGGCCAGTCCGATTTTTCGTTTGATTCCGAACAGCAGCGTGATCGGGAACAGTACCGCAGCTTTCAGCCCCATCAACACAGCCACCATCGCCAGGGAATACAGCGGGTTGTCGATCAACAAACCCAGGTTGAGCGACATACCCATGGCCATGAAAAACAGGCCAAGCAGCAAACCGCGAAAGGGCTGTATCTCTGCCAGCACCTGATGACGGTAGAAGGAATCGGAAATCAGCAGGCCTGCAACGAAGGCACCCATCGCCATCGACAGGCCTGCACGCTCGGTGGCCAGCGCCGTACCGAGAACGATCAGCACGGCGGATGCGGTGAAAACCTCCGGACTGCCTGAAAGGGCGACGCGGTAGAGAACCGGGTGCAGCAGAAAGCGCCCGACAACGACGACCAGCCCAAGGATCAAAAGCGACTCTATCAGCGCCAGCCCGATGTCCTCACCGATGCTCAGTTCGGGCATTGCCAACAGCGGCACCAGGGCCAACAGGGGTACAACGGCAAGATCCTGCATCAGCAACACCGATAGGCACGGCCGCCCGTAGTGCGAGTTCAACAACCTCTGTTCCGTCAGTATCTGCAACACAAAGGCCGTTGATGACAGCGCCAGAGCCGGCCCCACCAAAATGGCGGCACGCAGCGACAGGTCCAGTAGCAAGTAACTAATGCCGGCAAGCAGTGTACCGGTCAGCACCACCTGTAGTGATCCCAGGCCGAAGACCAGCCGCCGCATCAGCCACAGACGCGACGGCTTGAGTTCGATGCCGATCACGAATAGCAACAGTACCACACCGATTTCCGCAAGGTGACCGATCTCGCTGACATTGTCGATCAGGCCCAACCCCGAGGGTCCGACGATGACCCCGGCGATCAGGAAACCCGGAACCGCACCAAGCCTGGCGGCCTGAAAGAGAGGCACGGCGATAACTGCTGCCAGCAACAGGATGATAATGTCAACGAGATAGGCGACAATCATAGAACGCTAAATTAGGTGTTGAAAAACACGGCCAGAGACTTATTGTTGATTAGTCTGAATTTATTTTGTCGTCCGGCCTAGTACGTATTATGGTCGATTGATACTGAAGAACAAAGCATTGCGAGAAAAAAGACAGATTGAAGCACCCCGATAATCAGAGGCTAGCCCCCGGCTTGGCTTAAACTAAACACCCGCCGGCGTGCTCGGTTCCTGCATGAGTGGCGATCGCATGAACCGTCCTCATCTGGACCAGAGGCTGGTGGGATCAAGGAACTTGCGGGTTGATCTCGAAGTGGCTCATATCCCGGTCACGTATTGTGCCGTCTTCTATGCCATCATCACGGAATTGTGTGAATTCCACGTGGCGCTGCTCGCCCCATACCTCGTCAACGAACTGATAGCGGCCAGAGTTAAAGGTGTAGAACTGGTAGCGAACTGGATTTTTCTTGTAGTAATCCTGATGGTACGCCTCCGCTCTGTAGAACTTGTCGAAGGGGACGAGCTCAATAGTCACCGGTTTATCATAGCGTCCCGAGGCAGCTAAAGCGGTTTTAGCTCGCTCAGCGATGCGTCTCTGTTTTTCGTTGTGATAGAAAATGGCCGGGCGATACTGTGCGCCCCGGTCATGGAACTGTCCCCCGGCATCGGTCGGATCCATGATCCGCCACAGGGCTTGGAGGAGTCCCGAGTAACTGATGATTTCAGGGTCGTAATAGACTTGAACCGACTCGGTGTGACCGGTTTTTCCCAGCGCAACCTGGCGATAGCTGGGATTGGACTCCCTGCCGCCGCTGTAGCCGGAAACAGCGGCCTTGACGCCAGGAATTTCTTCGAAACCGGCCTCCACGCACCAGAAGCAACCGCCCGCAAAGGTGGCTACCTCCAGTCCCTGCTGCTTTGCCTGCGTAGGCCCGATATCTTCGACTACCGTGCTGCTGCAGCCGGCCAGCAGTGTCAGAATGCCGACCCATACCATTATTTTCATCGCGTTTTCCTCGAATAGCTATGTAATCAAGGATTCAGTATGAACGAGAGAGTTCAATGTGCCATCACGAAATAATCACGATTTTGTCACAATAAACTAAAGGTATAAGGCTGGAGCTATATATCATGTCCGCCATTGATCTGTGCAGATGAGTTGTCTGTTATCGTGGGGAGGCTTTATTTTTTTTGAGGCAGTCGCCCACGATTCCGTTGGCCAAACTCCGCGGGCAGTCCATCCAGGATCAATCTCATCCAGTACGACTCGAACTGGTTCCATTGTTCCTCTTCCGGGCCATCGCTGTGACTGACCGGAAACTCCAGCAACTCGTACGGCGCCTGCAGATGATTGGCGATCGCATAGACCGTCTTTGCCGGGACCACATCGTCCTTTAGCCCGAGAGCGAGTACCACAGGGCAGTTGATCTGATCTGCAAAATTGACTGCATCAAAGTAACGCAGCACCACCATGGTGTCTTCAACATGATCGGGCCGCCGCGCCAGGTAGTGGGCGATCTCGGCGCCGGATCCTGATTTCACAAACAGGTTTCTTCCCTCTGCCCAACCGAATGTGGGTACACCGACAGCCAGCAAGTCGGCCTGACCGAGTATCGCCTGTGACATCAAGGCCAGTCCACCCGAGAAACTGACGCCCTCGAACGCGGTCTGGCTGATGCGATCCCCGCACAGTTCACGTCCGATTCTTGCCGCCTGCATGTAATCGCACACTGCGGCTCGAATCACCGAACTCTCCGGCGTTTCTATGCCGGTCAATACATAACCCCAACGCGATGGTGTTGGCAGCGCGGCTTGCGAAAGTCCAAAACCACGAATATCGATACTAAGCACATTGACGCCCTGTTTAGCCCAGTCCCAGCGTGGCCGGCAATGGCTACCGTAACCATGACTGTTAATCACAAGGGGCCTTGGCTGCTCGTCTTGCCACTGCAGGAAATAAGCCCAGACACGAACCTGGCCAAGCGATAGGAACGATATTATCTCTCCGCTGACACCGGGGATATCCCCAGCGATATTGGAATCACGTTGAACCTTGGCGTCAATTTGCTCAAGTTGCAGGCGCGTGCTTTGCCAGAAGGCGGAGAAGTCCGCTGGGCGGGTGATTGACGGCTTGAATTGTTCGCGCATAGAAGAAATTCCAAGCTAGCCCGCATTTCTCACCAGGATCACGGGAGCAGGCGCAGGATTCGTGTTCGTAAGCGCTGCTCTGGAGCGAAAAGCGTAGCAATAGCTACGGTTTGAGTGAAGAGCAAGCTTACGGACACGAAGACCAGTCTGAACCGTGATAGGCATACCGTAATTACAAGCTGTATTTTTGGTCATCCCAGCTTTTCTCCAACGGGCCAATGACTTACCCGTACTCCACGCCGCCTGGTGATAAATGCGGGCTACCAGTGCGTGGGACCTGGCCCGTCGATTTGTTGTTGCGTAGTTCCAACAGGTGCGTCAATATCGGGAAAAACTGACCTGGCTTTTCCACTATGCTCGCTAACGTCACCTGAGTTCGACACACACCAAGTATACGGTATATATTCTCAAGCGGGCACCGAGCCTTCATCGAGGAACTATACATGGTATCAGTTGATTTGCTCAGGCAGTTGCCGTTTTTCTATGGATTACGAAATACGATAATCGAGCGCCTGGCAGGTTCTGCCAGGATCATTGAGCTTGAAAATAATGCGATGATTGCCCATCAGCATGATCGTGCTATAGCGTTTTATTTATTGCTTTCGGGGACTGTTCAGTTCCTGATACAAACCGAAGGTAGCGGTAAACTGCTGACGGGCATCAACTCGGACCCCGGTCTTGTTATTGGCTGGTCGGTGTTTTGCCCGCCATTTCGCTATATGACCGACGCACGCTGCGAAGGTCAGTGCCGACTGTTACGCATTCCCCACCATGTGATTGATGAGCTGATGGATAGCGATCATGGCAGTGCCATGATGTTATTGCGGCGTGTTGCTGAGTCGCTCGCCGGTCGCCTGGAATCAGAGCGCAACCGACTGCTGGCCGTGCGTGATCCTGGGACGGTGACACCAGGATTGCTGCCGAATCCGATCAGTGACGCGGACATGACGTGGCATGCTGACCAGCTACAGTCTGCGAGCAATATGGTCGATTTTCTTGGGCATTCATCATTGTTCGAAGGCCTTGATTCGACATTACTGAGCTGGATTGCCCACCAGGCAGTTGTTCAAACCTGCGCAGAAAACGATTTTTTATTCATTCAGGACTCGATTGCGGATCATCTGTATCTACTGATCGATGGTCGTATCGGTTTTGCCTACCGCGATGCAGGCAGTGACCGTTGTGTTTTCTTAAGGGCAATGGAAGGCGCGGGTGAGCCGATCGGCTGGTCTGCCTTGGTTGATCCAAGACGTTATCGAAACACCGCGCAGGCCCTCGAGCCTGCGCATGTTGTGGCGATACCCGGCGATACCTTGCAGAAACTCTGCGAACAACAGCCGCAGGTCGGTGTGCGTATCATGCAACGGGTTTTGCAAACCATCCGGTCGCGGCTGCGGTTTACACGCGTGCGGCTGGTTGCCAGCCGCTACGACACCGAGGTCAAGGCCATGCGGTTCTTACTCGACCAGGCCGCGGAAGCTCTGCCGGTAACATCACCGCTGCACAAGATCCCCTATTTGTTGGAGAACCGCCTGACTCTGTCTGATGCGTTTCACGCCCTGGAGCTGACGCGTGCGCACGGTAATTCAACCGAACGGGATCTCGCCGAGCTTTCACTTGAAATACTGCAGGGTGTTCACCGGGAGCTGGAATTCTATCAGGGATTACAAAGGACCTATGAAGCCGTGGCCAATGCCCCAAAAGACGTTCCTGCGCAAGAAATCAGGCGCCGCAGCATGGAGGCGTTTATCCAGGTATTCGAAAAACTGTCCTGGCGTATCCAGGGAGAGGAAAATCTGCCGCAAACGCCGGGTAATATCGTGATCATGAATCATCTCGAGAATCATGTGGAAACCATGTTGCCCAATGAGTTCAGGTTAACGCTGGATAGTCATTTCGTGTCCAGTATGATTCTTTACAAGCACTACAAAGAAGCACCAATACGTGTGATTCGTAAACCGGAGCTGGGCTGGTTTGGGTACCAACAGTATTTCGACCGCCTGGAGTATCTGTATGTTTATCCAGGTGATGTCGATGAAGAGGATCGGGACCAGGATCTGACCCGAGAAACTCGTAATCGCGATTTCATCGATCATGCTACAGCACACCTTAAAGCAGGAAACAATCTGTTGATTGCGCCAGAAGGCCGTTGCTCTTTTACAGAAGCGTCTCCCGGGCCGTTCAAGCCAGGTGCGTTTAGCCTGGCCGCTGCAGTCAAACCTGAACCCTTGATCGTGCCGGTTGCAGTCGCTAATTTTGACAAACGTTTAACACGTACCACAACCGCTGCGATTGTATTTCCGCCTTTCCGCTTATCCGAACAACTCACGCAACCTGGAGACAAGGAAGCTCGATATGATTTCATCAGCCGAATACAGGGCAGGTTTAAAAATTACGTACAACAAGCCATTGAATTGGCAAATGACTGATTTTCTCTCTTAGCCCGCATTTCTTGGTAAAAAAATCTATGGTGATTTTCAGCAATCGCCAGAGGGTATTCCGACCAATATCCTGGCAGATAGACTAAAACGTCTCGAGAGAGCGGGTATAGTAGAAAAAGTCCCGTATCAGGAAAAGCCTGTTCGCTACGAATACAAAATGACAGAAAAAGGCAAGGATCTGAGAAAGGTTTTAATAGCTGTGAAAGAATGGGGGCTGAAACACATACCTGGTACGAGTGCCAAGTTTGCTGAGAAATATGGGAAACCTACTGATTAAGCTGATTATATGACACAAACATAGATATTCATTAACTGGGCGCCTTCGTGCCGAATCACGGCTTAGGTTAGAATACGCTGATTTTCTGGCGTAATAAGGAACCGGAACATGAGCAAACACATAGGTATTCTAACGGCTGGCGGCGATAGCCCTGGCCTCAACGCTGCAATTCGAGGCGTCGGCAAGGCCGCATTGAACGAATACGACACGCAGGTAATCGGCTTTCGTGATGGCTATCGGGGCCTGGTTGAGAACCGTATCGTGCGTCTGGAAAGCAGTTCCCTATCCGGCATCCTCACAATCGGCGGTACCATTCTCGGTACTAGCCGGGACAAGCCACACAAGATGAAAATCGGCGGTAAGACTCAGGATATGACCGATGTCATTGTTGAGAATTATCAGGCCAACCATCTGGATGCGTTGGTTTGTCTTGGCGGTGGTGGCACCCAGAAGAATGCCTTGCAACTTAAGCAAAAGGGCCTCAATGTCATCACCCTGCCCAAGACGATCGACAACGATGTTTTCGGTACCGACGTAACCTTTGGTTTTGATACCGCACTCGGAATTGCTACCGATGCAATCGACCGCCTTCACAGTACCGCTCACAGCCACCATCGCATCATCGTGGTGGAGATCATGGGCCACCGGGCAGGCTGGCTAGCGCTGGGAGCTGGCATTGCCGGCGGTGCTGACGTGATCCTGTTGCCCGAGATTCCGTACAGCATAGACAGCGTGGCTGCTGCGGTATTGCAGCGGATGAAGAACGGCAAGAATTTCAGTATTGTCGCGATTGCGGAAGGTGCCGTGTCGATGGATGAGGCAGAGCAAGTGCGCACCGCCCGGCAAAGACTGCAGAATGCCATCGATCTCGACGACAAGAAAGCGCGCAAGCAGGCCAAGGAAGCGATACGCGCGATGGAGGCTGGGCGTGGTGATCACACCCTAAAGCTAGCTCACCAGCTGGAAGAACGCACCGGGCTGGAAAGCCGCCCGACCATTCTCGGTCATTTGCAGCGCGGTGGCACGCCATCGGCGGCCGACCGCCTGCTTGCAACCCGCCTGGGTACGGCGTGCGCCGACCTGGTCCAGACAGGTGTCAGCGGTGTCATGGTGGCTGCCCGCGGTGAGGGCACTGAGGCTATGCCGCTGGAAGATGTAGCGGGACGCAAGAAGTTGGTTCCGCTGGATCATCCCTGGATTGAGAGCGCACGCCGGGTTGGAACGAACCTGGGTGATTGAAGACACAGCCCGGATGTGATTTATCACCAGGCGGCGTAGAATACTGATACGGCACTGGGTTGCTCGCGAAAAGCTAGCATGATAGTAGATACAGCGTGTTAATCATGCATGCCTATCACGTTTCAGATTGGTCCTCGCGTCAGTCAATTGCCTTTATTAAAAATAGCGATTGATTCTTTGTACTCTGTTCTCAAAGGTGCGCGTTCTGGTCGCTGGGTTATGTTTGACAGGAGAGGGCAGAGTGGCGGCCAGCTCGATCGCTTGTCTCGCGGTAAGCTCGCTTGATGAAATGCCCCAATAGTGCTGGGAAGCGGCTTCCACACCATAAATACCGCGCCCGAACTCGGCAACATTCAAATACAATTCGAGTATCCGGCTTTTACTCAGGTTTTGTTCCATGCCGATGGTGATCACAAGTTCATGCCATTTTCGTAGCGGATTCCTCGAAGCGCTGAGAAACATATTTTTAACGGTTTGCTGTGATATGGTGCTGCCGCCATAGATAAAACGCTTCTTGGAGAGGTTCTGTTCCATGGCGGTTTGAAATGCTTCCAGGTCGATGCCTGTATGAGAGTAAAAACGGGAATCTTCGCCAACAATGAGCGCACGAATCACGTGTTCCGATATCTCGTTAATGGGCTTTTGTTGCCAAGACAGCTCCGGCCACTCATCGTGCTGGCGCTTTTGGTGAATATAGTCACGAATAAAGTTGGAAGGCTGCACAGTTCCTTCCTGGTGCAGATCCCAGTCTGGCCAAATTCCAACCAGGTAGCTGATATCCATGATCACAACGAGCAACAGTAATCGATAGCTCCAGCGCAAAAACAGGGCGACTTTATTCTTTCTCAGAAAAGAAGATAGCCGTGTTTTTGATGAAGACGGTGACATAAATTTGTGAGTGGCCTTCCATTTTTCATTGCCGGGTCGAT
>JABDQW010000272.1 GCA_013042055.1 Gammaproteobacteria bacterium
TGCATTCCTTGCCGTGCTTGCCTTTGTGGTTATCGTCATGTTTGTGGCAGCTGTAGCAGTCGGTTGGCAGTTTCAGCTTCTTGTGTTTGTTCTTTCTCAGTTTCTCCGGTGTGTGACAGCTATTGCACGAAGCTTTTTTGTGCTGCCCATGTAACGGAAAATCAGTCTTCTTGTTGTGGTCAAATCGAACATCGTCCCATTGCTCTGATGTATGGCAGGCATCGCATTGAGCGCCGTATCCACCCTGATGAATATCATGAATCTTGTGACATGCTGTGCACTTTTTCGGCGTGTCTTTGTATTTCTGATTGATATGGCAGGACGAGCAATTTGTCTGCTTGTGAGCGCCTTTCAACGGAAAATCGGTCTTTTTGTCGTGATCAAAAGCCGATTGCTTCCAGGTTGAGGCGGAATGACAATCGCCGCATTTTTTTCCGTTTTTGCCTTTGTGCACGTCGGTTGTCTTGTGACAGCTATAGCAATCCCGTGGCGCTTCAGCATACTTTTTATCGGGTTTGTGGCAACTGCGACAGCTGGTTCTGGCATGCACGCCCTTGAGCTGAAAATCGGTTTTGGTGTGGTCGAAGGTAGATAGGTCCAGTAGAATGACCTTTGCATCGCGGCCTTTATGTTCGGTGTGGCAGTGTTTACACTTGTTTCGAATAGACGCCGCCAGTCTCCCATGGAAGCCTTTTTTTTCGCGCACATCATTCAGTATGTTTTTATGATCGTGGCATTGCATGCATAGCAGGCTCTGCCTGGATTTGCCGGAGGTGTCGTGACACTTATTGCAGTCATGCTCGTGTTCCGCATGGGCTTTGATAACGGGACCGGGCATCAGCAGTAACTCCAGCGAATTTGCGTAACCGAAGGGTATTTGTGCCATCAGAACGATGAGTGATAATAGTCGGAGAGATGCCGATAAATAGCGTTGCATGGTTTGCGAAATGACGCTGAGTCATTCAATAGAGATGCACTGCGAAAATATGAATGATCGCAGTAATAATCATCATGATGAAAAGCGGCATATGCAGAATATGCCACCAAGAAAACAGCCGTTCGTATACACGAAATTCTGCAATATGACGCAGTGTATCGGTATAGCGATGGATAAATTTTTTCGTTTTTTCGCTGTTGGCTGTAGGCGTTTGAACGCACTTGCTTTTCTTGAGCAAGCGTATGCTGCCGGATTCGAGACGGCGTGTATCAATGGCCATGGATATGGCATGAATAAGGCTCATTGAAAGGCTGGTATAGTTTCCGAACGCCCTGCTTTCCATTGCGGTCAACCGTTTCTTCAGTTTTTCATCGATTTCAAGGATACGCAGCAGTTCGGTGTGCTCGTTATCAAGCTCGTGTTTCAACTCCTTGAGCGTGATGCGTTGGCCATAAAGGCCATGATGAATACGTGTATAGATGTAGCGTGCGATCAAGCCGCTGCTGACTACCACCAACATGCTGACCAACGCGACCGTGCTGTTGAGTGATCCGATGTGAAAGTTAGCGTGGAACAGCACCATCACTGGACCAATGATGCCGAAGACCATGTGGAATAGGAACCAATAACGTACTCGTATCCAGCGTGACATCCAGGCGACGCGCTTGCTCAACGGGTACAACGATACCAGCAGCATGAAGATGCCGCCGATGATCCCCAGCGCGTAGCCCATCCCAGTCTCGGCGCTAAGGTAATTGTCGTTCCGGTTGCTCCAGCCAAATAACAGCAATGCGATGACGGCTATCGAAAAATAGTGATCTCGAACAAATACAAATGGCGTGATGACACGCTTGCGCAGTGATTTTACCTGCGGATTCGTTTCTTCGTTTTGTAATTGCTCGGCTGCTGTCGTTGTGTTCATGCTGTTCAGATTACTCACGATCAGGATATTGTTCTTTATAAATGGAAATAGGAAAAAGAACCTATTTCGATTGCAATCGGCTACAGAGCAGAGTCTAGTAGATGTGCAAAAAAAGTAAGAAATATGTCGGAAAAATTTCCATTTATTGTCGACAATATTTTCATTTTTTTCTGCTATATATGTGCAATCAGTAAGTTACATTCATGATGGTTTGTTTATATTCACACCGTTGAATTCATTGGCATTTTTCTCAACCACCAGTAACCCCGGTATCGAAGCTATGACACCTGCTATATGGCTCTATTCACTGCCGCTAATGGCAATTTTCGGTTTGTATCTCTGGAAACGCTCGACTAGACAGCGCAGCAGTCGGCAAATATTCGATAACACATTGGCCTCGGGTTTGACCGAGCCGGCATCGCTTCACCCAATCATCGATCACGTGCGTTGTCTGGGATGTGCCAGTTGCATCAAAGCATGTCCTGAAAATCATGTGTTGGGCCTGATCAATGGCAAGGCGCATTTGATCGATCCAACGCACTGTATCGGTCATGGTGCCTGTAAAACGGCCTGCCCGTTCGATGCGATCGAGTTGGTATTTGGCTCCGAGAAGCGCGGCGTTGATATTCCGCATGTGCATGAAGATTTTCAGACAAACGTTCCCGGTATCTTCGTTGCAGGTGAACTGGGAGGGATGGGATTGATTCGTAATGCCGTGACCCAGGGTGTGCAGGCGGTCGAGTCGATCAGAAAGCTTGACGGTATCGGCACTAAGGAGCTCGATCTTGTGATTGTCGGTGCGGGTCCGGCGGGTATCGGTGGGTCGTTGGCAGCGATGTCGGCCAAGTTAAACTTTGTCACACTCGAGCAGGAATCGCTCGGTGGAACGGTATCACACTATCCACGGGGTAAGATCGTGATGACAGCGCCGGTAAAACTACCGCTGGTTGGCAAGATGAATTTCAGGGAGACGACCAAGGAATTCTTGATGGATTATTGGGAAGAGATTGTTGGCACGACGGGCTTGGAAATCAACACCAACGAACGCGTCGAGAGCATCGAAGCTGATGGCAGTGGCTTCAACGTGAAGACCACGCAGGCCAGCTACCAAACCCGAGCCATATTGCTCGCGATTGGTCGACGCGGTACACCGCGCACCCTGGGTGTCCCGGGTGAGAACAAGAGCAAAGTCGTCTATCGTTTGATCGATCCCGAACAGTACCTGAATCAAAACGTGCTGGTTGTGGGTGGAGGCGACAGCGCACTGGAAGCCGCGGTCAGCATCGCCAATGAAACCGGAACCTCGGTGACCCTGTCCTACCGCAGTGAAGCCTTCTCTCGCGCCAAGGAAAAGAACCGTATCAAGGTTGATGCGGCGCAGAAAGAAGGCAAGCTGAATGTATTGATGCGCTCAAACGTCAAAGAGATTACTGACGATAAGGTCGTCATATTCGCAAATGAAGAGGAGGTGGAGATCGATAATGATGCGGTCATCGTGTGTGCCGGCGGCATTCTGCCAACACCATTCCTTAAATCCATCGGAATCGAAGTAGAAACCAAGTTTGGAACAGCATAATGATGCGGACTATTTTTTTAACCCTGATAATCTCACTCTTTATTGGCTCGGCAAATGCAGCAAGCTTGTCGGATGCAAGAATGGCAATTCGCGCTCAGGATTTTTCGAAGGCCGTGAAAATACTCTATCCCTTGGCGCGCGGTGGTGACAAGGGAGCGCAATACCGTCTTGCGGTGATGCACCGCAACGGTCAGGGGACGCCGGAAAATACCAAGAAGGCGGCTTACTGGATGCAAAGGTCGGCCGATCAGGGGTGCAAGCGCGCCCAGTATGCACTGGGTGTGTTCTACGAAGAAGGCATAGGGGTCGATCAGAGTCTGGGCAAAGCGGTTATCTGGTACCAGGCTGCTGCCGATCAGGGACACCGCAATGCGACTAAACGCCTGACACGGTTGCAAACCGGCGGTACATTCGAAACAGCAATTGCCAACGATATGAGTCCTGATGAAGCCTTGATGTTGGCAGTGAGCAACGATGACGTTGCGGCTGCGAAATTATCACTAGGTGCGGGCGCCGATATCAGTGTCAAGAATGAGTATAAGCAGACAGTGTTGATGGAAGCAGTAGCGCGCCGGAATCTGAAAATGACCAAGTTCTTGTTGGATAAAGGGGCAGATGCCAATGCTGTCGATGTTTATAAGGACAGGCCTCTGCTGATTGCGGCAACCAAAGGCGATAGCAACATTGTGCAAGAGCTGATCAAGCACAGAGCCCGGCTCGATTATAAAGATGTGAATGGTAATACGGCGTTGATGCTGGCGTCCGCGAAAGGGCATAAGAAGGCCGTTTCGCAATTGTTAAGATACAGGGCTTCGCACAAAGCCAAAAACCGAAATGGAGAAACCGCGATCGTGCTTGCTGCAAAAGGAAAACATCAAGCGACAGTCAAACTGCTCGAGAAGCACGGGGCGCATTTGCCCATCGTGCGTAAAGAGCAACTGAGTGCGAAGCATAAGCTGGCGGCAATCAATAAGGGTGCTAAAAGCGTTTATAAGGACTGGAGTCCACTGATGATCGCGGTCTGGCGTGCGCAGGATGATGTCCTGGCCTTGCTGCTTAAGAAGGGCGAGAATCCGAACCAGATGGATAAACAGGGTCATACACCATTAACGCGTGCGTCCATGCAGGGCTATGAAAGCATTGTCAGCCGTCTGATCGCGGCCGGTGCTGTTGTCAACAAAGCAGATAAATCGGGCAAAACCCCGCTGATGTGGGCAGCAGAACAGGGTAAGAGTAAGGCCGTGGATGTGCTACTGAAAGCAGGCGCGAAGGTCGACGCAGAGGGCAAAAAGAAACAGACAGCCCTATTTTACGCTATCGCCGGCGGGCATGAAGACACGACTGCTCGCTTGCTCGCTGCGGGGGCAAGGCCGCATAATATCTTGATTGACGGTAAAGGCGAGATATTGATAGCAGCCAATACGATGTCATTGAAAACGGTTGCACGCTTATTGCGTGCAGGTGGTGATGCCGGTTTGCGCGACGCCAATGGGCATGATGCGTTTTGGTATGCCGTTGATTCGGGGAACGCGGCTCTGGTCAATCTGTTGCACAAGAACTACAGGTATATCGACCGGAAAGACAAGAGCGGCCGAACGCTGTTACATAAGGCGGCCGAACTGGAGCAAACTGATGTCGCGGCTTTGTTGATCCAGAAAGGTCTGGATGTAAACATTGCCGCGGAAGACGGCAATACGCCGTTGATGATTGCTGCCAGTCGAGGAAGCACGCACATCGTTAAGCTTTTGATCAGCAAAGAGGCCGAAATCAACGCCAAGAACAACGTTGGCAATACCCCGCTGATCCTGGCCGTCATGGCAAACAGCCCAACTTCAGTGAAATTGCTACTGGAGGCCGGCGCTGACACCGGCGCCAGAAACGATAAACGAGAGCAGGCGATAGACTTGGCTGAATTGGCGAACGACAAGCAGATCATTGAAACCATAAAGGCGCACGAAGAGAAATCCGGATTTTTCGGCTTCATTGCCTGCAAGGCGAGTTCGGGTTGCTGATAGGGGATGAAGCGGCATCCAATTGTTGGTTGCCAGTCGGATGGAATTGACCACTATCGATCAGACATCTTCGATCGCGCAAGCTGTGCACTTGTAGGAGCAGCTTTAGCTGCGATCCATACCGCTGTCATCTCTCCCTTCGGTCGAGATGATAATAAGTCGTGTTAGCGGCTGATGCCGCTAGCCCGCATTTCTCACCAGGCGGCGGAGAGAGCCTATACGATGTTACGTCACGCGTCGTAACATGAGGATGTTGGCCATTGGATATGTTACAAAGGCCAAGTCCGCTAAAAACGCGAATAACGCAAAGATACTGAAAGTGAAAGCTTTTGGCGTTATTCGCGTTCTTAGCGGATTCATATTTGTTTTGGCTGTATTTTTATCAGCCTGGAGCCATTGCCAGGCAAATGCTGATAAAGTTTGTTCCCCGCAGATATGGAACAAGAGCATTCATAATGGTCTACATATAGGGAATCACTCTGATCAAACGCCACAATAACACCGCTATCATCATGAATGCGCCTGACGCAAAAATACGCAATGCTGCTACCGCTGTTCTGCAACGCGCAGCAGAGAATATCGGTCGAGTCATCCTAGGCAAGAACGAGCACATTCGTCTGGCGCTGACGTGCTTGATTGCCCGCGGCCATCTGTTGATCGAAGATTTGCCTGGCGTTGGTAAAACCACGCTGGCACACGCGATTGCTCAAGTCATGGGGCTGGAGTTTCAACGTATCCAATTTACCTCCGATCTGTTGCCTGCAGATGTGCTCGGTGTTGCCGTTTACGACCGCGAACATGCGACATTTGAGTTTCACCAGGGCCCGGTTTTCTCTAATTTCATCCTTGCCGATGAGGTCAATCGCGCTACACCAAAAACGCAAAGCGCACTGCTCGAGGCCATGGAGGAATACCAGGTAACCGTGGAAGGCGAAACGCGTGCACTGCCGCAGCCGTTTTTTGTTATCGCGACGCAGAACCCACTGCACCAGATTGGAACTTATCCCTTACCCGAATCTCAACTGGACCGTTTTCTAATGCGGCTCCATCTAGGTTTTCCTGATCGGCAGGCAGAGCGCGAGCTGTTAGAAGGTGAGAATCGGCGCGATATGATCGAGCACATCAAACCGGTACTCGATGCCAGCACGCTAATAACCCTACAAAAGCAGGCAGCCGGTCTGCACGTTGCAGATGCGTTGCTGGATTATGTTCAGGCGATACTGGAATTTTCCCGAAGTACCCCGCTGTTCGAGTTTGGTCTGTCTCCGCGCGGTGGCCTGGCGATATTGAACTCTGCCAGGGCAATGGCCTTGATCGATGGCAAGGATTATGTCCTGCCCGAGCATATCAAGCAGGTGCTTCCTGCTGTGGTCAATCACAGGTTGGTGCCGACGTCTGATCAGCTTCAAGCAAACAAGCAGACAGCTGCAGAATACATCGCGGTTTCCGTACCTGTGCCCTGATCAGAGACGTGTTGTCACTGACATCAAAATTCAGGTTTCTCGATTTCTCACGCCGACCGGCGTTGAAATTCATCACCAGGCGCAGTGGCCCCTTCGATGGTGAAGTCACGCTGGATAAGAACCGTGTCTACATTTTGCCGACGAAGATTGGTGTGTTGTTCAGTTTGTTGTTGATCATCCTGTTACTCGGTTCAGTCAATTACGGTAAAAGCCTGGGTTACATGCTGGTCTTTCTACTGGCAGGTGTGGGAAATATCGCGATGCTTGCGATCTGGCGAAATATTGCGGGATTACGCTTGCGAGCAGGAGGATGCGCGCCGGTATTTGCTGGTGAACAAGCGCGTTTTGCGGTACAGCTGCAGAACCCGAATCCTTTGATGCGATACTCGATTGCGATCAGCCAGGATGGTAACGAATTTGAAGTCGTTGACGTACCGGCAGACGGAGTGGTTCAAATCCATTTCAACAAACCAGCAGAACAGCGTGGTTTACTTCGTGCAGGGCGCTTTCGCCTATATACCGAATTCCCGACAGGCCTGTTCGTGGCTTGGACTTGGATCGAGCTGAATATGCAAGCTGTTGTCTATCCGAAACCGGCCGTCAGTGCTCAGCCGCCGGTCGGTAGTTCTATCGTCTGTGGGAGCGACGATTTACACGGTGATGGATTGGAAGAATATACTGGTTTACGTAAATATCAGCTAGGTGATTCGTGGCGCCACGTTTCGTGGAAAGCCACGGCACGCAGTGATGAGCTGTATACCAAACAATTCGCTGGTGGTGCCCCCGAGTCGCAGTGGATCGACTGGCACACGATTACCGCAACGACGACCGAACAACGCCTGTCGATTATGACCCGTTTGGTGCTCGATGCCGAGACCGGACACAGTCACTATGGTCTCCGCTTGCCCGGCGTCGAAGCCGCGCCCGAACGGGGTAATCAACATTGTCAGCATTGTCTGAAGTTACTGGCTTTGCATGAGCACAGCTAACCCGCATTTCTCACCAGGCGGGCTTAATCCGGCGCCTGCTCCCGTGATCCTGGTGAGAAATGCGGGCTAACGGTGGTTTGATCGCGAAACTCGGGCCCGTGTTGTTGGGCATTCATATCGTTGCTTTACCTTTGTATCCGCACATGCCGTTGCCCGTTTTGATGCTCACGGCCTTGTTCACTGTGTGGACATTGCTAATCATCAGTGGGCGTTTAGCGCAACCCGGCCGTTTGCTGATGTTGTTGCTGACGTTTCTCGTGGTTGCAGTTTTAATGCAGTCATTTGGTACGATATTGGGACAACAGCCCGGCTCGGCAATGTTGCTATTGCTTTCATTTCTCAAGTTATTCGAAATGAAATCAACCCGCGATATCGCGATCGTCATTTTTATGGGTTTCTTCCTGATCGCGAGTAACTTCTTTTTCTCGCAGAGCCTGCTGATCGCAGTCTATGTATTTATCGTGGTGGTCTATCTGACCTCTGTATTGATCGTGTTCAGCGATCGTTTGGGTACAACTCGTCATAACGTACGAATACAACGAGCATTTGCTATGATCGTTCAAGCCACACCGTTGATGTTGATCCTGTTTTTGCTGTTTCCGCGTGTGCCGGGACCGTTATGGGGCCTGCCTAAGGATGCGCAAGCCGGCACGACTGGCCTGTCTGATGAAATGTCACCTGGCAGCATCAATCGGCTGGTCCAATCGGGCGAAGTGGCTTTTCGTGTGAAATTTACTGGCTCACCACCATCACGCGCGCAGCGTTACTGGCGTGGACTGGTGCTGTCACATTACGATGGGAGAAGCTGGCGACTCGATAACGCGCCTGCTCGGACGTTTCCGATGTTGTTTGCTTCCGATAATGCGCAATCGAATTACAGTTACACGGTCATGCTGGAGCCGCATAATCAACAATGGCTGTATACGCTCGAGTCGCTGATCGAATACGAGGACCAGCAACGTGTGACACGTGAGTTGCAGTTAGTTTTGGCTAACAAGGTCACAGATGTCATCAGCTACACGCTACGTTCGGATACGTCAGCACAGAACAGGGGGTTGTTCGCGGCCGAGCGCAGCAAGAATCTGGCGCTACCTGATGGTTTCAACGCCAAGACTGTCGCATTCGCCAAAAGGCTGTTCGATCAGTCGAATCGTGACAGCCAGACTTATCTTGCGAGTGTTTTACAACATTTCAACCAACAGGATTTTTATTACACGCTGTCACCGCCGTTTCTGGGCGAACATGCAATGGATGATTTTCTGTTCGCGACGCGCCGTGGTTTTTGTGAGCATTATGCCAGCGCTTTCGTCTACCTGATGCGTGCGGCCGGGATTCCGGCACGTGTCGTCGTTGGTTATCAGGGTGGAGCGATGCATCCATTCGATGATTATATGATCGTTCGTCAGTCCGATGCTCATGCCTGGACCGAAGTGTGGATTGAGGACGACGGTTGGATCAGAATTGATCCGACCGCAGCCGTTTCGCCGACACGTATCGAAAACGGCATAGAGAATGCAGGGCTAGAGCGTAATCTACTGCCTTCGATACTGGTATCAGATAACGCTTTGTTTCAGCGCGCCCGCTATGCTTGGGACAGTTTCCACAACAACTGGAATCAGTGGGTTATCGGATTTGACCAAGAGCGACAACAGCAACTGCTGGAATTGATCGGTCTGAAAAACGTCACCATCAGTAACTTGGTCACCTGGCTGGTTATCACGATGACCTTCGCCACCGGTCTGGTGGCCTGGTGGGTGTTGCGCAAGGAATCGGTATGGCAGAAGGATTTGATCCGGCGCCATTATGACAAGTACTGCCGCAAGCTGGATAAAGCCGGTATCGGCTATCGACCCCATGAGAGTGCCAGCGAATTGATGATGCGGGCTATCAAAGTGCTACCCGGCAAACAACAGGAATTGGCGATGATAACAGCCGACTACCAACGCCTGCGCTATGGCGATGATGATAGTGAGTTGCGCCGCAAACGCTTTATCCGTGCGATACGGCGATTCCGGGCGAGGCGTTGATTGACGGGGCAAAAGGCTTTTTTCTAAGCGCAGAGGCGCAGAGATCATTAGTCCGCAAATGACGCAAATAAACGCGAATAGATGTTTTAGTCCGCAAATAAACGCAAATAAACGCGAATGTTTGATGTGTAGTTAAGTCAGGTAAGACTTATACACACCTCTATAGTCTGCCCGCATATAGCTTTCTTGGTTCTTGCCACCCCGCTGATGCTTAATTAAAGCATATTACCGGGTGGGCAAGGTTAAGGTAGGAGCGACTTTAGTCGCGAACACGTGCAATTCGCGGCTGAAGCCGCTTGTATGGTAACTCTTACCCAAAATCGGGAAGATAGAGGGTGCCGGGATGGGAGGGACGTGCGCGCACTGCGCAACCCCGCCTTCAAACATTAGCGTTTATTTGCGGACTAAAATACCCCTCTGCGTCTCCGCGGTAAATTTTTCTTTTTTACATGCAGAACTGCTTCACCAAGTCCTGGATGAGTTGTACCGTGGGTTTTATTTTCGTCATCTCCAGGTACTCGTCGGCTTGGTGGGCCTGGGCGATGTGACCGGGTCCTAATACCACGGCGTCCATGCCGAGTTGGTCATAAAAAGGCGCTTCGGTTGAAAACGCTACAGCTTCGGCGTGGCTGCCGGTTAAGCGTTCAACAGTCTTGACCAGCTTCGAATTCGCAGGCGTTTCCAGCGCGGGCACGCCATCGAGCAGCGCATCGATCTGATAGTCGATTTTGCTGCCAGCCAGCACCTTTTGTAGCTGCGCCCCAAGCTCGAGCTTGAGGTCTGCTAAGTTCATGCCAGGCAGGGGGCGGATATCGATCTGCAGTTCACAATGACCGCAGATCCGGTTCGGATTGTCACCACCGTGAATATGGCCGAGATTCAGCGTGGGCTGTGGAATTTCGAACAGCGCATTGTGGTAAGTTTGTTGCAGTTGTTGACGCCAAGCTAGCAGTTCGGTCATGACTTTGTGCATTGCTTCGAGCGCGCTGTGACCCAGTGCCGGGTTGCTCGAGTGTCCGGACAAGCCCGTGAGTCTGATAGCCTCCATCATCATACCTTTGTGCATGCGCACGGGTCTTAAACCGGTGGGTTCTCCGATCAATACAAAACGTGCCCCTGACAGATGGCTTGCTTGTAGTGCCCTGGCGCCGCTCATGCTGGTTTCTTCGTCGGCTGTCGCCAGGATGATCAGCGGTTGCCGTAGCTGTGCAAGGTCGAGTTCGCGGATCGCTTCGATGATCAGTGCGAAAAAGGCCTTCATGTCTGCTGTGCCAAGACCGTAGAGGCGGTTGTCGACTTCGGTAAGCGAGAAGGGATCAAATCGCCAGTCGCCTTGATCAAACGGGACGGTATCGGTGTGACCGGCGAGGACCAGACCGCCCTGGCCGCTGCCGATTGTGGCTATTAAGTTGGCCTTGCTGCCTGTTGCATTGAGCGCTTGGATTTCAGCATTGAAGCCCAATTGCTGTGACCACTCGGCCAGTGCATCGATGACGGCGCGGTTGCCTTGGTCGAGTGTAAGGTCAGTGCAGCTGATCGATGGCATCGCGATTAACTGGTGCATCATTTCCAGCAGCGTAGGCGTTTGGATCGTCATGATGGCAGGTTATACGTTGCGGACCGCCTGAAGCAAGGTCTAATTGGTAACGGTCTGTACATCAGTCGTTCAATGATGGTGTCATGCCATTTGCTGATTCAGTGCGGAAGGAGAATCTCCCGCCCGATTTCGGTTACAATCACGCTCAACTGATATATACCGTGCGTTAACGCCCTGAGTGATGATTATTCGATGAGTTCAGCACCTGAACAGCTACTGTCTTTGGTTCCCGCAACACTTCATCCAACGCTAGCGAATTACTGGCATGACTGGTCCGTTGCCTGTGAGCAGGCCGGCGTTGGTGCCTCGGTTGATCTATCGGTTCTGGGCAAGGTCTGGGCGTGTAGCGATTTTGTGGCACGCGTATTGATTCGCCGGCCGGCACTGCTGGCTGAGCTGTGCAACGAAGGTTTTGAGGCCGAACGCTTGGCTGACGATTATCAACAGCTTGTTGCGCAGACGATTTCAGCGGCGGAACCAACGGAAGAAGGATTGATGCGCGCCTTGCGGCTAACACGCCAGAAGGAGATGGTGCGTATTGCATGGCGCGACCTTGCTGGTCTGGCCGATATTGAGCAAGTACTGCACGAACTCAGCGACTTGGCCGAGGCGATCATCGAGCAGACACTGGCCTATCTTTATCAGCAGACTACCGAGACCCTGGGGATACCGAAGAATCCCCAGGGTGAGCCCCAGCAGATGCTGGTGTTGGCTATGGGTAAACTCGGTGGGCGCGAACTGAACTTTTCCTCGGATATCGACTTGATCTTCGCCTATGCAGAAGAGGGAAGCACGGAAGGTGGTCGGCATTTGTCTAACCACGAGTTCTTCGTTCGTCTGAGTAGAAAACTGATCCGGGTGCTAGATGAGATCACTGCGGAAGGCTTCGTCTACCGTGTCGATACCCGTCTGCGCCCGAATGGCGATAGTGGAGCGTTGGCGATGAACTTCACTGCGATGGAGCATTACTATCAACTGCAGGGCCGAGACTGGGAGCGTTATGCCATGATCAAGGCGAAGATCATCGGCGGCACCGAAAGCGAACGCCACACGCTGGCATCGATGCTACGGCCGTTTACCTACCGTCGTTATCTGGATTTTGGTGCGTTTGAATCCATTCGAGAAATGAAGGGCATGATCGAGGCCGAGATGCGCCGCAAGAGCATGCAGCACAACATCAAGCTCGGCAGAGGTGGTATTCGCGAAATCGAGTTTATCGGCCAGACGTTCCAGCTGATTCGTGGCGGTCCGACGCCGGAGTTGCAGGTGCGCAGTATCCTGAAAGTGCTGGCCTTGCTGGCCGAGCTCGGCTATCTCGAACCTGATGAAGCCGATGCGCTAAAACAAACTTACCTATTTCTGCGTAAATTGGAAAACCGCTTGCAGATGGAGCGCGACCAGCAAACCCAAACACTCCCCACAGATGGCCTATCCAGAGAGCGCATCTGGCTGGCCATGGGCTTTGAAGATTGGGACGCGTTAATGCTGGTACTGGATCAACATCGGGAAGCGGTCACGCAAGTGTTCGACTCGGTTATTTCCTCAGAGGAACAACCCGATACAGAGTGCATCGACGCTTTGCAACTGTTCTGGACCGATACCAGCAATACACAGAGTCTTGCCAGCTGGCTGAGCGAGGCTGGCTGCGAAAAAGTCGATGATATCGTAGACGTGCTGGCCCGTTTCAGGGGTTCGGTAAAAATTCGAACGCTGTCGGCAGAGGGTACCCGGCGGCTTCAGCAGCTGCTGATGCTGTTGCTGAAGCAGATTGTGGTGTATGACAACGCACGGGTTCTACTTGACCGCATAGTCGAAATCCTAGCTGCAATCGTCGGTCGTCCAGTCTATATCAGTCTGCTGCTGGAATACCCTATCGCCCAGCAGCAGATGCTGGAATTATGTGCCGCCAGCCACTGGTTTACCAATGAGTTGGCGCGATACCCAATCCTGCTTGATGAACTACTCGATTCGGGTGAGTTGTTCAGACAGAATGACGGCGAACAGCTCACCACCGAGCTAGAGCGTTTGATGTCTCAGGTCGATGAAAACGACCTCGAGCAGCAAATGGAACGCCTGCGCCAGTTCAGGCGCACAGAGATCTTCAAATTGGCAGCCACCGATGTGATTCATGTTCACGAGATCTGGGATGTTGGCGCTAAATTGAGTACGATCGCCGATGTCGTACTGAAAAAAGTGTTGCAGCTCGCATGGAATGCGATATGCCAGCGCCATGGCAACCCTGTCTGTACGATCGACGGGCAAACCTATCATCCAGGTATGGCGATCATTGCATACGGTAAACTGGGCGGGCTGGAAATGGGGTATGGCTCGGATTTGGATATCGTCTTTCTACATGACAGTTCGGGGCAGAAACAACATACGGACGGTGAAAAAATTATCGACAACAGCCAATTCTTTATACGTGTCGCGCAAAAAGTGTTGCATATACTAGGCACGCGCACCCATTCCGGCATACTCTACGAGGCCGATACCCGGTTACGGCCCGACGGCCGAGCCGGCATGTTGGTCAGCAGTGTCACTGCCTTCGAGGATTATCAGAAGAATAAAGCCTGGACTTGGGAACATCAGGCGCTACTGCGTACCCGCCGTATTGCTGGAAGCGAGCCAGTCAGCCAGGAGTTTGCTAGAATCCGACAGTCTGTGCTGGCGGTGCCGCGGGATCCAGCGCAGCTTTGCGGTGATGTTGTCGAGATGCGGGAAAAAATGCGCTCGCATCTTGCCAGTCGAGATGCGTCGAGTATCAACATCAAGCAGGACGCAGGTGGTATGGTCGATATTGAATTCATGACCCAGGCCGGGATACTGCTGAGCCTGGCTGACCATCCCGAGATGCTCAGCGTGAGTTCGACACTGGAGTTTATCGAGTATCTTGCCGCGGTGGGTTGGTATACCAGTGCTGAAGCCGATGAACTGGCGACAGCATATAAGCTGTTTCGACAGCAGACCAATAAGCAGGCACTGGAAGTCGAATTAGCGTGGGATATCAGGCAATTATTGCAGCCCCATTTTGACCGGGTGACTGCGCTGTGGAACCGACTGGTCGTGGCCAAGAGAACACTTGAGCAAGCAAGCTCCTGAAGCTGAGGCCGGATCTGGATGAATTTTTTTAATCGTGTCACCTCAGCCCCGCGCTTCTCTGATGGCGTAGGCACGGTGGTTGAATTTTATTAACTGGAGATTGATATGCAAACCATGGCCGATCGCGACGGCGTTATCTGGTTTGATGGTGAGATGGTGCCCTGGCGTGATGCCCGGGTGCATGTGCTGACGCACACGCTTCACTACGGTATGGGTGTGTTTGAAGGGGTGCGCGCTTACAAAACTGACAAAGGCACGGCCATATTTCGTTTGCAGGCGCACACCGGCCGACTGTTCGATTCGGCCCAAATTATGATGATGGATATTCCGTTCGACAAAGACGCCATCAACGAAGCACAGCGCGCTGCGGTACGCGAGAACAAACTGGAAACGGCTTATATCAGGCCGATGTGCTTTTATGGTTCCGAAGGCATGGGTTTGCGTGCCGACAATCTCAAGGTTCACGTCGTCGTTGCCGCCTGGGAGTGGGGTGCCTATCTTGGCCAGGAAAACCTGGAGACGGGTATCCGCATCAAAACATCGAGCTTTACCCGCCATCATGTCAACATCAGCATGTGCAAGGCCAAAGCGAATGGCCATTACATCAACTCAATGCTTGCACTGAACGAAGCCTTGTGTGATGGTTACGATGAAGCTATGTTACTCGACGCTGAAGGTTATGTTGCCGAGGGCAGTGGTGAGAATATCTTTGTCGTGCACGACGATATAATCTATACCCCAGACCTGACCTCGGCCCTGAATGGTATTACCCGCAATACCATTTTCAAGCTGGCCAGCGACGCCGGTTACGAAGTGCGTGAAAAACGTATCACGCGTGATGAAGTCTATATTGCTGATGAAGTTTTCTTCACCGGTACCGCGGCAGAAGTGACGCCGATTCGCGAGGTCGATAATCGCACGATCGGCAACGGCAGTCGCGGACCGGTCACGGAAAAATTACAGACGCTGTATTTCGACGTTGTGCACGGCCGCCTGGATAGACATCCTGAGTGGCTGACACTGGTGAATGACTAGCCCTAAGGAGGTCCACTCATGACTAATCCACACGCTGCAACACAACAGGAACTTGATACGCCCAACAAGCTGTCCCGCTATGAAGTGACGCGTGATGACCTGCCGGTGCATTGCCCGATGCGTGGTACCAGCTTGTGGAACTCACATCCCCAGGTGTACATACCTGTCGAGGACCACGGCTCGGCGAAATGCCCGTATTGCGGCGCCGAATATGTGTTGAAGGATTAACCCGCATTTCTCACCAGGCGGCGGAGAATGCTGATAAGGTATTAATTTTTGTAGAAAAGCAAGAATGATTAAGAATACAGTGTGTTATCCAAGCATGCCTGTCACGGTTCAGGCTGGACTTCGTGCCCGTAAGCTTGCTCTTCACTCAAATCGTAGCTATTGCTACGATTTTCGCCCCAGAGAGGTGCTTACAGACTCGAATCCGGCGCCTGCTCCCGTGATCCTGGTGAGAAATGCGGGTTAAACATGTCTTCAGCGATGCCGCTTGCTGGCAGGCAATGCCTGCTCGATGGATCTGAATGCAGCTAGAAATCCCACCATTCGCCAAGGCCCGAGTGTTGGTCGTCGGAGATCTGATGCTGGACCGTTACTGGCATGGTCCGACTTCACGTATTTCTCCGGAAGCGCCGGTACCGGTGGTACATGTGCGAGATATCGAAGAACGTCCTGGTGGTGCTGGTAACGTCGCACTGAATATCGCCCGGCTGGGAGCGCAATGCACTGTGCTTGGTTTGACCGGCGATGACGATGCGGCCGATGCGTTGGAAAAAAAGCTGCAAGCGGCGGGTGTCATGACCCATTTTGTGCGATTGCAGGCAAATGCCACTGTCACCAAGCTGAGGGTGATAAGTCGTCACCAACAATTGATCCGGCTGGACTTTGAGGACGGGTTCATCGGGCAGGACGTTGCCGCCGAGGAGGTTGAATTCGCCAAATTGCTCCAGCAACACGATGTTGTGGTCTGCTCCGATTATGGCAAAGGTAGTCTGCGCAGTGTGCAGTCGCTGATCGCACTGTGCCATGAACAAAAGATACCGGTATTGGTCGATCCCAAAGGGGCCGATTTTGACAAATACGCCGGTGCCAGTCTGATCACGCCCAATCTGACCGAGTTTGAGGCGGTCGTTGGTCGATGCGCCAATGAGGATGAATTGGTTGAGAAAGCTCAGCTGTTGTGCGATCAAAGCAGCTTTGATGCCGTGCTGATTACGCGCAGCGAGCATGGGATGACCTTGATACCCAGTGATGGCGACGTATTTCACCTGCCCACGCGTGCACGCGAAGTGTACGATGTCACGGGCGCCGGCGATACCGTGATTTCAACCTTGGCAGCCGCGCTCGCGGCCGGTGATGACGAACACAATGCGATCGCACTGGCTAATCTGGCGGCGGGCATTGTCGTCGGCAAACTCGGCACCGCCAGCGTCAGCACCGAAGAGCTGTACCAGGAAATCCACAGACACATCGCCGTCAAGCGTGGCGTCGTTAGTCAGGACGAGCTGATTACTGCCGTGAACCAGTGTCGTCGGCGTGGTGAGACCATCGTCATGACGAATGGCTGTTTTGATATTCTGCATGCCGGCCATGTCACCTACCTGCAACAGGCAAGGGAGCAGGGGGACCGACTGATCGTTGCTGTGAATGTTGATGACACCGTGCGCAAGTTAAAAGGCGAAGACCGCCCGGTTAATCCGCTGCAGCATCGTATGCGCATGCTGGCGGCCCTCGAATGCGTCGACTGGGTGTTACCGTTTGAAGAGGAAACCCCCACTCGGCTGATCTGTGATGTTCTGCCGGACATTCTTGTCAAGGGTGGTGACAATGATCCGGATACGATACCGGGTGGCGATTGCGTGCGTGACAATGGCGGTGAAGTTCGCGTGCTTTCGTATGTCGAAGGCGTCTCTACCACAGAAATAATTGGTACCATACGAGGCAACTCGTAGCGATGGCGCTTAACCTGGCTGAAAAGGGCTGATGCCCTAGGGCCGTGGCTGAACAATAACAATAACAGTGGGCAACCGTATGTGGTCAAGGCTAACGGGTGGCGTTTCTCGCACAGATCAGTTCGGTTGATCCTGCAAATGATGAGCACTGGCGATCACTATGAAGATTAATGTAGATGTTGTGATTATCGGTGGAGGTATAGCAGGGCTGTGGATGCTTCAGCGATTGCGCAATCAAGGTTATAACGCCGTCTTGCTGGAGTCAGAGGCTCTGGGTGCTGGGCAGACTCGGTATGCTCAGGGCATCATTCACGGTGGCACCAAGTATGCTCTAACCGGAAAGCTCACGGCTTCATCAGAGGCGGTCGCGGGGATGCCGGCGATCTGGCGTGCTTGCTACCAAGGTCAGGGTGAAGTCGATCTTAGCAACGCGACGATGATCTCCGACGCGCACTATCTGTGGTCGACCGCAAATCTGACATCAAAAATCAGCGGTTTTTTTGCCAGTCAGGTGATGCGTGCACGCACTACCGCATTAGCACCGCAGCAACGCCCGACGCTGTTTCGGCACCGAAACTTCCGGGGTAATATTTATCGGCTCGATGAGCCGGTCTTCGACACCATTAGCGTTATGCGCGCGCTGGCCGAGCCGGTCATGTCTGCGATACTTGCGATTAACGAGCATACACTGCAATTGGGGGAATCCAGTCTGCAGGTTGAAGCGGATAATGGCGATCGATTTGATCTCAGTTTCCAACGCCTGCTTCTGATGGCGGGTCAAGGCAATGCTGAGCTGTTGACCGCGGCAGGGCTATCAAAGCCGGCGATGCAGTTACGGCCGTTGAAGATGGTGATCGTACGGGGCGGCCTAACAGATGAGGTGTTTGCCCATTGCATGGGAGCCGGCGTCAATCCGCGGCTGACTATCACTTCCCATCAAGACAATCAGGGGCATATTGTCTGGTACCTTGGCGGGCAGATCGCAGAAGACGGTGTCAATCGCACTGATGCGGGGCAGATTGCCTACGCCCGACATGAGTTGGCGGATCTAATTCCATGGTTATCTCAGGATGGGATGCAATGGGCTACCCTGGATGTGAATCGGGCCGAAGTCAGACACGCGGATGGTCATCGCCCCGATACTTATTTTGCTCTGCAGCAAGGTAAGATCATCACTGCTTGGCCAACTAAATTAGCGTTGGCACCTTTGCTGGCGCAACAGGTGCTCAAGCTTATGGCCGGTGTAGACAAGACAAGCTGCAATTTACCCAACTGGCCGACACCGTCGTTCGCCGAATTTCCCTGGTGCGAATCTGCGAGATGGGGCATGGCATGATACTGCGCGCGTTGGGTTCAACCGGTATCGAAGTCAGTCCATTGGGATTGGGCACCGTCAAGATCGGGCGCAACCAACAGGTCAAATACCCACAAGGTTTTGACATACCCGACGATGATACGGTCGTTGAATTACTGGCGCTCGCTTGGGACCTGGGCATTAACTTTATCGATACCGCGCCTGCGTACGGCAACAGCGAAGAGCGTTTGGGTGCATTATTGCCGCATTCTCGTGACTGGGTCATTATGACTAAGGTCGGTGAGATCTTTGAAAACGGCCGGTCGCGTTTCGATTTTTCAGTGCAGCAAACCCGGCAATCGGTCGAAAACAGTCTGAATAAACTCGGACGCGATTGGCTTGATGTCGTACTAGTGCATTCTGACGGGAATGACATGGAGATCATTAACAAAACGGCGGTGCTGCAAACACTCGATGAGATGAAGCAGGAGGGTAAGCTGCGCGCCTATGGTATGTCGACCAAGACCGTCGCAGGTGGCTGCTGGATTGTCGAGCACGCTGATGTGGTTATGACAACTCTAAATTTGGAAACGGATGCCGACTTACCGGTGATCGAGCGCGCGCATGCGTTGAACAAAGGGGTCGTGATCAAGAAAGGATTGCAGAGCGGCCACACAGATAGTGTTGAAGATGCGTTCAGGTATGTGCTGTCACAAGCGGGTGTCAGTAGCATGATCGTAGGGACAATCAATCCTGCTCATTTGCGTAGCAATGTCGAGATTTGCAATAGAGTGCCAGGATCCCTTAGTGACTGAGTCAAACCGACGATATCTGATCGTGGGACCTTCTTGGATCGGTGATATGGTGATGGCCCAAGCATTGTTCATCACGCTCAAACAATACTATCCTGATTGTCAGATCGATGTGGTTTCTCCGCAATGGTCGTTACCGATTTTGGAAAGGATGCCAGAGGTTAGAAATGGGATCGCGTTGCGAGTTACTCATGGGGAACTCGATTTAAAGACGCGATATAGGCTGGGCCGATCCCTTCGAAGTCGGAATTACACACACGCGATAGTGCTGCCCAGGTCATGGAAGTCGGCATTGCTGCCTTACTTTGCGGCGGTGCCGGTACGTACGGGCTTTAAAGGTGAGATGCGTTATGTGTTGCTGAATGATATACGTAAGCTTAACACATCGGTGTTGACCAAAACCGTTCAACGTTACGTGGCGCTGGCATATGACGAGTCGGAATACGCATCGTCTCCTCCTGAGATCCCCTATCCTGAATTGCGCGTAGACAAGCAGAATACTAGCCGGCTTATCGAAGATCTTAGCTTGGACATGAGCAAGCCGGTCATTGGTTTCATGCCAGGCGCAGAATACGGTCCGGCAAAGCAGTGGCCGGTTGGGTATTTTGCGAAGTTGGCCGACTATCTGAGTGGGCGCGGCTACCAAGTATGGCTATTTGGTTCGGCGAAGGAGGTCGAGTTGGGTGATGAGATCGCTAAACTCAGCGATGGCGATATCTACAATCTCTGCGGAAAAACTGAATTGACAGATGTTATAGACCTGTTGGTGTGCGCAGAGCAGGTAGTGAGCAATGATTCTGGCTTGATGCATGTGGCTGCGGCCATGGATGTGAAGGTGAATGTTATGTATGGCTCATCGACACCCGAGTACACGCCTCCATTAGCCGCTTCGGCAAATATTCATTATCAGCAACTGGCTTGCAGCCCATGTTTTTCAAGAACCTGTAAATATGGTCATTATGACTGCCTTGCTGAGATACGCCCTGAGGATGTATTTAAAGGAATAACGCGAGATGAATAATATCATTAGAAACATTCCTGCTATTAAGCAATACCAGTTTAGCTGGATGCATGTCGGTATCGCGCTGGTGTTCCTGTTCCCTTTGTTTACCAATACCTTGAGACACTGGGCGTCATCAACGTATGTTTTGCTGGTATTGGTTTCGTTGTTTTCAATCAATAAATACGCATACGACCTAAAAAAAGAAGAAAAAATCTTCCTTGCAATAATATTCCTTCATGTGCTGTCGACGGGAATATCCAATGTCTTGTCAGGATGGACGCGCGCGTCGCACACCTGGTTCTTTTCGGCGGATATGCGTTTACTCTTTGCAATACCAGTATATTTGTACCTTCGCAGCATACCGCAGATCTGGAAATATTTGCTGATGGCTATTCCGCTAGGAGCCATCATCATCGGGGTTACGGGTGTCGTCGATTTTATGCTGCGCTATATTCGCGGCGATCTAACCATGATCTTGGCAGAGGGTGTGTATGGGCATATCTTTCAAGGAAATATATCCGTGCTCTGGTCTGTGTTGAGTTATGCCGCGTCAGGGTATTTTAGGGACAACAAAAAGATGCGGATGCTGTGTTTATCCGGTGCCTTGGTGGGGGTCATAGGAGCACTCGTGTCGGTTACCCGTAATGCTTGGCTTTCGATGATACTGCTGTACTTGCTTGTATTTATCATGCAAGGAGGGGTTGTTAACGTAGCAAAGACAATGGGTGTGAAAAGGCTTGTAATCATCGGTGCCGCCCTGCTTCCCGTGTTGTATTTTTTGTCGGGTATTGACTACGTAAATGCAAGATTCAATCGTGTGTTCGATGAACCAATCGCGTATTTTAACGCCGATAGGAGCAAGACAATTGAGTTCACTTCCATTGGTTTCAGGCTTGAACAATGGCGGGGTGCTCTGTATGCCTTTGAAGAGAAACCAATCTTTGGTCATGGCGTGGGCAACACCGGTGTTGTGCATAATCGCTATGTAAAAGAGGGCAAGTTAAACGATTTGATCTATCAGCAGAGTGCAGATAACGGAAATCCAACACATACGCATAGCGTGTACTTCAGCTATCTTGGTGATAAGGGATTAGTTGGATTGGTCTTGATTCTGTTGATGTTGTTTTACCCTGTTTATGTTGCTATGCAAAAGCGGCATTACTCGGTTGATGCTTGGAAATTTCAAATGCTACTGAGCGGCGCATTTGTTCTTGCCTCCCTTACAGAGCATCCTTTCGTAAGGAATAACTGGACATCGATATTTATTGTGACAAGTGTTGTGTCTTTTATCTGGCTGAGCACGTTGGGTCAGGAGAGGAATTCGATTTCAGATTCACATAGATAGTAAGAGACATTGGAAAATCGCGTATCGCCGATTGCAGTAATTTGCTTGTCCACAGGTTCGGGCGGAATGGAGCTCGATGCGGTCAAGCTGGCAGATCTGCTTTCACGACGCTCTAAAACTGTTTTGATATGCAAGCAGAATTCCTTTGTAGAACAGCTGGTTAATAAAGGCAATTATTCGTTCGATTGCCAGAGCATCGTATTTATCAATAAAGACTTCAGTTTTTCGATGTTGATGAAGACGCGAAGCCTACTGGAGCGGTACTTGGTAAAGAATGTTATTTATTTTGGCGCGTCAGAGTTAAAGATGTTGTATTTTGCTTTTGCGGGCAAGGATTTGAATGTCGTTGTTCGCCATGGAACCACTAAGTCGAGAGCCAAAAGGGATTGGTTTCATCGGCTGATCTATTCGTGCGTTAATTATCATGTGGCAATATCGAAGCATTTGCTCAATAACGTAAGGCAGATCGTGCCAACTGGCAGAAACGTGAGATTTAAGATCATCTATCCCTCGTTTGCGTTCGCTGAATACCGACGCAGCAACGGCAAAACCTCAGAAAAGATCCACATCATCCACGTAGGCAGGGTGGCTCGTGGAAAGGGTCATATCGATGCAATTCACGCCTGTCGGGTGTTGTATGATAAGCGTCAGGATTTTGAGTTGTTGTTTTTGGGTGATAACAAGGACAGGGGCTACATGGATGAAATCAAACGGCTGTTGAAGGATCTTCCGTACGCCGATAAGGTGAAATTTGCAGGCTATGTGGATGATGTCGGTAAGTATCTTGTCAAAGCGGACATTTTTCTTTATCCGAGCTATGGCGAAGGGTTTGGTAATGTTTTTGTGGAGGCAATGGCTTTTGGTTTATCCGTCGTAAGTTATAAAAATACGACATTTCCGGAATTCGGAGAAATGGGATTCAGATTCCGAATGGCAGAAAACAAAAATATCTACTCGCTGTCCGCCATGTTATTGCAAGCAGCGGAATGCCTTGCGAGTGATCGAATGGAGCTAATGTCAAATGCCAAGCTCTCGGCTGAACTATTCAACAAAGAGAGGGAGTTGAGCGACTGGTGTTCGCTATTAGTCTAAACATCATGTTCATGATGTCTAGACATAATGTTTTGACCTGTCCAACCTCAAGCGCGTGGGTTATGTTGAGGTTGGAAATCCTAAACACAGAGCCATAATTGAGGAGGACAGGTCATGAAAGAGTTTAACGCAGAAACGGTACAGGTCGAAAC